>DASUOD010000111.1:0-10501 GCA_036276795.1 Saccharimonadales bacterium (SeqCode) | reverse complement strand
CGCCGTCGACATGCGGTGAGACCGTCAGGCCGACATCCTTGCCTGCGGCCCGGAGCAGTTCGGCCATATAGTAAGAAGTGGATGTCTTGCCGCTGGTACCCGCCACGTGCACCACCTTAAGTTTCTCGTGCGGATTACCGGCCGCTTCCAACAGTTTGGTGACGCGCTCCAGCTTCATCCCCTTCTCGGTAAGCCGGGCGCTCTTGGATATATAAGGCGCCAGCACGGCATTAACTTCGGTAAGATTACGGATGGTCAAGGCGTTATTTCCTTCTCTGTTAAGATATCAGTTACCATAGTATACGTCACTATGCGCCCGTAGCTCAGCGGATCAGAGCACCTGTCTTCGGAACAGGGGGTCGGGGGTTCGAATCCCTCCGGGCGTACCATGGACGAAGTACCACTTTTGTGGTACTTTATATTTTATGTCTGAGGTAATGGTCGCCAAGGCCGGCGGCACGTCCAATGCGGACCCTGCCGCCGTAGAAAAGTCGCTCGGCTGGGCCGAACAGTCCGATATATTCGTAGTGTCCGCGCCCGGAAAGTTGGATGGTTCCGACACTATACACGGCAAGGTCACCGACATGCTCCTGGGAGCACACGCCTCCTACGCCGCCATGGGTGAGATCTCCAGCCATTATATGGACGCCATCACCGAAAGGTACGCCGAGATAGTCCAGGGGTTAGGCGGATGTCCGCTTCCGGCCTCATGGATTGATAACATACCGGCGCGTGTCTTGGCAGCGGTACGGACAGGTGAAGATGCGGCGTCCATGCTAGGAGAACGTCTCCAAGCTGAAGTTTACGAATCATTAGGATTCACGATGATCGACCCCGTAAAGTCACCGCATCTGCTTGGCAGTGATCCGGAGGCCTGGCGCGGTTGGTTATCGGAAGCTACGCACCGGGGAGAAAGATACGTACTGCCTGGTAATACGACAGTCGCCGATAATCGTCTGACGACGTTCTCGCGCGGAGGTTCGGATACCAGCGGAGGGCTGGCGGCTTACGCTATCAGTGCCGACCTGCACATCAACCTGACCGATCATGGCGCGAAATCAGCTAATCCTGCACATATAGATGGGGCTAGGTTGAGCGACATCCCCCATATGCTATACGAAGAAGGCCGTGAACTTGGACGTAACGGCACCGGCCTGTTACACCCTGCCGCCATGATACCTCTGATGACAGGCGATATTCCCACCGAGATACGTAGTACTTTCGACCGGGAAGCCCCGTTCACCAGGCTGGATAATGATACGGGCCGCGCCGCGCAAAGAGCAGGTTCGGTCCTAGCATTATCGCTTATGGAAAACGTGACCATACATCGTGTCCGCGAGCCCGGCATGGCGGAAGCCGTCGGACGGCTAGCGACCTTCGAGAAGGCGCTTGCCAATGAGGGCATCCCTCTCATAGACGCACAGGGCGATGGCGTGGACGGACAGAAGTACTTCATAGGATCAGACGTTTCGAATAGGGCACACAGGATACTTAAGGACCTCGCCAGGACCGGTCGCGGTACTGCCGAAACAAGCGACAACGTGCACCTAGTGACGATGGTCGGTTACCAGCTTGAGACCCGTATACTTGATGGCATCCGCGGTCTTATAGAGAGCTCCGGCATAGACACCCGGGCCTGGCAGACCCAGGCCCACGACATTTCCACCGGCAGGCATAGTTTGCGTATAAGTGCGACCCCGGACGAAGCGCCCGGTCTGCTGGACAACATCCACGCGGCCTTCATAGAGGATCGTGATTGACGGCGTTGTGCGCCAAGCAGCCATATCTTATACTGATAAGTAGTGACGGCAGACAAAAAGCGCACCAGGTCCAAGGACACTGACCCGGATGTTCGTTTCCTTCTAGCGAACGAACGGACTTTGCTGGCGTGGGTCCGGACCGCCGTGGCCATCATGGCCGGAGGCGTAGCATTATCGCAGTTCAACAAAGGGTCATCCGCGCACGCATTGGTGAGCATCCTGGCTATCCTGCTCGGGGCTTTCATGGCGCTAATCGGTTATATGCGTTTCAAGGGCGCAGACAAGGCTATCCGTCGCGGCGAACTACCGACCGCCGGCAACGAACCATTGATCCAAGTGGGTGGCATCACCGTGATCGCCGGAGTCTTGGTAGTTGCCCGGCTTACCGGCATCTGGTAATAAGCCGCTGGGTCCGGCCAGCATGTACGCCATGCATAGAGCCGCGGAATAAATGTGATATCATGTCCGTACTTAACAATTAATCCTGTGGGTGGCGTGAAATTCGCCAATCGGACGTATAGCCGTCGACCATTGCTCTCAGGCAGTGGATGACCATGTGTGATTCATGGGCCGACCGTATAGTCGGGACCCTGGTCAAAAACCGGGGTGCTGTCATAACAGACAGCAGAAAGGGAACGATCAATGAGATATGGCAGATATTATGGTTCTGCCGCCGTGGTCACGGCGGCTTTGCTTTGGAGTGTCGACGGACTGCTAAGGCGGCACCACTACACCTTGCCGGCGCCGGTAATAGTGTTCTGGGAGCATACGTTAGGATTTCTAATCCTGCTGCCGGTGCTGGCCTTTACGTGGCGGTACTTCAAACAGCTTACGCGCAAGCAGTGGCTGTCGATCGTCGGGGTAGCCCTGCTGTCCGGCGCGGCCGGCACCATCCTGTACACGGCGGCGCTGGGCAAGGTCCAGTACATACCCTTCTCCGTGGTGGTGTTGTTGCAGCAACTTAATCCCATATTCGCTATCACGGCATCCGCCCTGCTGTTACGGGAACGTTTAACCAAACGGTTCACTGTTCTATCGGTCATAGCTCTGGCGGGGGCCTATTTCGCCACGTTCCCGAACGTGACCATCAATTTCGCCACCGGCACAGGCACGGTGGTAGCCGCCCTGTTCGCGGTAGGCGCCGCTGCCAGCTGGGGTATTTCCACCGCTTTCTCCAAATATTCGCTGCAAGGCACTTCGTCTTTCCATGTGACGGCCGCGCGTTTCGGCATAGCGCCGTTCTTCGCCTTGCTGTTCGCCGGTTTCTCGGGCAGTGCCGGCGCCATCGGCAGCATAACGCTCAACCAGTTCTGGTACCTGCTGGCGATAACTTTCTCCACCGGCCTGGTGGCAATCCTGATCTATTACTACGGCCTTAAGCGTGTCAAGGCCTCGCGGGCAGCCATACTGGAGCTGGCCTGGCCGGCATCGGCGGTATTGGTGGGATACTTCTGGCTGCACCAGAGCCTGACGGTCACCCAGGCCGTGGGCGGCCTGGTGCTGACGGGCGCCATCGTGATGATCGCCCGCGATACGCGCGACGTATCTACACCCGACAAATCTCCGGACAAACCTAAGACACGCCCGGCAAAGACCGCGGCCGCAGCAGCCAAATAGGTCGGTAAACATTTTACAGCTGGCGTACGCGCCATAACCTGTATAATGTACGAACATGAACGTCGCAATAGTCGGAACCGGCTACGTAGGTTTGGTTACCGGCTGCTGTCTGGCCGACAGCGGCAACCAAGTGGTATGCGTAGACAATAACGAGGCCAAAGTGGCCGATATGAAGAAGGGCATCGTGCCTATCTACGAGCCCGGCCTTGAAGAAATCATGCGCCGCACCACGGAGGCTGGCCGCCTTACCTTCACCACCGATCTTAAAGAAGGTGTTTCCCGTGCCGACGTGATCTTCCTGGCCCTGCCGACGCCGCCTAACGAAGACGGTTCGGCCGATCTGTCCGCGGTCTTGGCCGTGGCCGGACAGCTGGGAAGCATATTGCCCGACAAGTACTGCGTGATCGTAGACAAGAGCACCGTGCCCGTGGGTACCGCCGAAGCCGTACGCCGGACCATGGCGGAAAAAGGAGCCAAGGATTTCGATGTCGTTTCCAACCCCGAATTCCTGCGCGAGGGCTTCGCCGTCAAGGACTTCAAGGAGCCGGAACGAGTAGTGGTAGGCGTCTCCGACAAGAAAGCCGAAGAGGTCATGCGCAAGTTATACGAACCTTTTACCAGCGAAGACCGCCCGCTTTACGTGACCGATCCGGCCACGGCCGAACTGGCCAAGTATGCCGCCAACTCCTTCCTGGTCACCAAGATCGGTTTCATGAACGAGATGTCGCATCTATGCGAGCTCATGGGCGCCGACGTGGACATGCTCAGGCAGGCCATCGGTTCCGACAGCCGCATAGGTAGCAAGTTCCTCTACCCCGGCATCGGTGCCGGCGGCAGCTGTTTCCCCAAGGACGTGCGCGCGCTCAAGCACATGGCCGACAGCCACGGCTACGACTTCAAGCTGTTGAAGGCCGCCGTGGCGGTGAATGATCAGCAACAGCAGGTGCTGGCACGGCGGGTACTCGAGCACTTCAACGGCGACATAAAGGGCAAGACTTTCGCCCTCTGGGGCCTGGCCTTCAAACCGAATACCGATGATATACGCGAGGCTCCGGCACTGGTAATAATCGATGCCTTGCTGGATAAAGGCGCCCGAGTCGTCGCTTACGACCCCGAGGCGGCCGACAATGTGCGGCGGCTCTATGACGGCAACGGCAGCTTGAAGATAGTGGACGATAAATACCAGGCGCTAGGCAACGCAGACGCCCTTCTAGTAGCCACCGAATGGCCGGAGTTCGCCGAAGCGAGCCTGGAGCGTATCGCCAAGGGGCTGGACCGGGCGGTGGTCTTCGACGGACGCAACGTATTCAGGCCCGAAACCATGAAGCAGGCCGGGTTCGACTACTACAGCATCGGCCGGCAGCCGGTGTCTGCCTAACCGAAAGCAGGCTACTTCTTAACCTTGGGCGCCGGCTTGGACGTATGCTGGGCCATGGCGTGCAGGTTGTGAAGCATCTTTTCGAGAGTCATGAAGCGGATCCTTTTTATTTCAAATTAGCTGTGCGAGTTATTTGCATAACTCTCCAATTGTATGCCTTATATATGCACGGGTCTGTTAGAAATCTTACAGCTTACGCTTAGGCGGGGGCAGCAGTTTGGTGTCACCGACATATCTGGCGTGCAGGAGAGCTTTCTGTAGGGTACGCATGACCTTTTCGGCCTGTTCGTAGCTCATGCCTACCTTGGCCACGGACATGCGCTGGGAAGGTCCGGTCGCCTGGGTGAAATTAAGCGTCAGGCCGGCATCGTTCCATAATGCGTCCAGACCATCACTGTAAATCGTGCGCGTATCGAAGCCCACCAACATCACCACATTGTTCTTGGAAAGATGTTGTTCGGCGGGTTCGGACTTCAGGTGGCCCGGCATGTCGCTGTCGTAATCCGCTAATTCCCACAGCTGGACGGCTTCACGGTCTGCCACGCCGAAATGACTGATAAGCAACAGGAGTATGTCCTCGGCCGGACGTTCTTCGCCCGCTTCGATCCGTTTAAGACGTTCCTCTTCTATCTCGACGGCGCCGGAGACCTCCATAAGGGTCTGGCGCGACTGTTCGCGCACGTATTTAAGATGGCTGCCCAGGGTCTTGTAGGGTGCGTTCGCTTCCTTGCTCATACTACACCATGATAATCCCGGCCGGGGCCTAAAGCAAGCGGCGCTGCCCCGGCATGGTGGATAAGACTGTATAATCAAGAAGCATGAAGATATTGAACGACGCGCCACTGTCGCGATACTCCACCATGAGGCTTGGCGGCCCGGCGGCGCACCTGGCGGAAATCACCGACGTGCAACAGATACCCGAGGCCGTCGCCTGGGCCCGCGGACACGGCTTGCCGCTTCTGGCGCTCGGCGAAGGCGCGAACGTAGTCTTCAGGGACGATGGTTACCCGGGTCTGGTACTGCTTATCAGGAACAAAGGCATCGACATCCTGGAAGAGGACGACAGGTCCGTGACTATACGGGCGGCGGCGGGAGAGAAATGGGACGACCTGGTAGACTTCAGTGTGGACCGCGGCCTGTCCGGGATCGAAGCGTTGACGGCGGTGCCCGGTACGGTCGGCGGCGCTCCGGTGCAGAACGTGGGCTGCTACGGTCAGGAACTGTCCGATACTTTCCAGAGGCTGGAAGCATACGATCTGGAGCGCGATAAATTCGTTACCCTGGATAAGCGGACGTGCGGGTTCCGCTACCGCGACAGCATATTCAAATCAACCCATCCCGACAATCAGAAGGGCCGTTACGTCATCACGTCCGTGACGCTTAAACTGAGCAGGCGCCCGACGTTGCGAAGACCGCTGTATGAAAGTCTCCAGCGTTTCATGGACAGCAAAGGCATGACGGACATAGGCCCGAAATCCATACGCACGGCCCTTTTGGAATGGCGGGGCATATACCTGCCCGACCCTTCTGTGATACCGAGCAACGGTTCGTTCTTCAGGAACCCGATAGTGCCGGAAAGCAAGTTCAAGGAGCTGGAACGGGAATACCCCCAGATCAAAGGCTGGCCGCTGGATAACTCAAAGCCCCATCACCGCGATTACGAAAACCACGGCGGGCCCATGGTCAAACTGGCCGCCGCGTGGCTGGTAGACAAAGCTACTGAAGGCCAGGATCTAAGCTCAAAGCTCAGACTGCATGACAGGCAAAAGATCGTCATAACGAATCCGGACGGTGCCAGCTATGCCGAGCTTGAGGTTTTCGTGCGGAAGATCACGGGCCTGGTACAAGCCAAATTCGGCATCAGGCTTGAACCGGAACCCGAAACATTACCCTGATCTATCCGTCGCTCGGAAGCGGGAACTTCTTGGCCAGCTCGTGTATTTCCCTGCGTATGGCATCAAGCTTGGCATCGTCCCTGCGGGAACTTATGGCACGGTCTATCCATTCGGCGACCTGATCCATCTCGGCCTCTTTCATGCCGCGGGTCGTCAGAGCCGGTGTACCCAGGCGGATGCCACTCGGGTCGAACGGCGAACGCGGCTCGAACGGTACCGTGTTCTTGTTGACCGTTATACCGGCTTTGCCCAGCGCATTCTCGGCCTCGGCGCCCGTGACTTTCTTGGTTGTAAGGTCTATCAACAGTAAGTGGTTGTCCGTGCCTCCCGTGACGAGATCATAGCCTTTCCCGTTCAGTTCCTTGGCTAATCGCTTGGCGTTTTTGACTATCTGCCTGCCGTAATCCTTGAAGGCCGGCGTAGACGCTTCACGCAGTGCCACGGCTATAGCCGCCGTCTGGTGGTTGTGGGGGCCTCCCTGTAAACCCGGTATGATGGCGCGGTCGATAAGCGTAGGCAGGTTTTCCCTTGTGCGTTCGGCCTTCTTAAGCGGGTTGGATGGATTGCCATTGCAAAGTATTATCGCGCCGCGCGGTCCGCGGAGCGTCTTGTGCGTAGTCGTGGTCACCACATCCGCTATGCCGGCCGGCGAAGGATGCTCGCCTGCGACTATAAGACCGGTTATATGCGAGGTGTCAGCGATCAGCCAGGCGCCGGAAAGGTCGGCTATCTCGCGCAGTTTTTTCCAATCGAATATCCGCGGGTAGGCCGTGGCCCCTACGAATATCAGCTTGGGCTGCTCCTTCTTGACCTGGGCGGCCATGGCCTCGTAGTCCAGGAAGCCATCCTTCCCTGTCTGGTACTGGACCGACCTGTAGAGCGTACCCGAGAAGTTAGCCTTCAGGCCGTGGGTCATGTGGCCGCCGAAGTATAAGGCCATGCCCATGACCGTGTCGCCGGGATTGACCAGGGCGAAGTAAACGGCCATGTTAGCCGGTGAGCCCGAATAAGGCTGTACGTTGGCATGATCCACGCCGAACAGGCTTTTAGCCCTGTCCCTGGCCAGGTTTTCAACCTTGTCGACTACCTCGCAACCGCCGTAGTAGCGCTTGCCGGGATAGCCTTCTGAGTACTTGTCGGTCAGGCGTGAACCCAGGGCTTTTAGTACCTCGCCCGAGGTGTGGTTCTCGCTCGGAATCATTTCCAAGCCTTCCGCCTGTCTTTCTTTTTCCGCTTTGATTAGTGCTTCAATTTCTTCGTCAATCATGCTAAATCTCCCTTAATTTGCTGCAGATAATCGAAGCGTAGCTATATCATGCTTTTATTGTATCAGGTCGCTCTGCACGATTCGCAGGAACTCGCCGCGGGTAAGCGAATTCTTTTTGAACGTGCCTTTCAGGCATGAGGTGGTCGTCTGCGTGCCGGGCTTTTCGACTCCGCGCATCTCCATGCAAAGATGGCGCGCGTTCAGGACCACGCCTATACCTTGGGGTTTGAGCTTTTCCACCAGGTACTCGGTGACCTGCGTGGTAAGCCTTTCCTGGGTCTGCAGTCTGCGGCTGAAATGGTCCAGCGTACGGGCCAGTTTGGACAGCCCTACTATGTGTTCGTCTGGCACGTAGGCGATGGCGCCGTAACCGAAGAATGGCAGTAGGTGGTGCTCGCATATGCTGTAGAAGGCGATGTTGGTCTGGATGACCATCTCGTCGTAACCCTCGTTCTTGAATACCGTCAGGTTGAACGGTTTCTCGCTGAAGAATTCCTTTATGAACCTCTGGTAGCGCTCCGGCGTTTTCCGCAGGCCATCGCGCTCCGGATCCCCGTCCATATGCTCCAGGAGTTCGGATATTATGTCTTTTGGCTCTGGCATTCTAACAGTATAAGGCACCGCCCCGGGATAAACACAAGCCTTCGTCACGGCTTGCAGGCTTAATATCACATATGATATCATCCGGTGACGATGCCATCGACGAATGAAAAGATCGGCCAACTTATAGCTCAAGTACGGCAAGAAAAGGGCCTTACGCAGGCTGAATTCGCCCGCCGCCTGAACACTTCCCAGTCAGCCGTGAACCGCATGGAACACGGTCGGCAGAACCTTAGCATGGAAACCCTGGGGCGTATCAGCGACGTCCTTAACAAACAGCTCATATCCTTAAGCGGCAAGGCTATCAACCTCCGCATAGAGGGCGGCAATGAGCTTAAGGGCGAGATAGCTATAAAGACCAGCAAGAACGCCACGGTCGCCCTGCTCTGCGCCAGCCTTCTCAACAAGGGCACCACCCGCCTGAAGAACGTGGCCCGCATAGAAGAGGTCAACCGTTTGGTCGAAGTGCTGACCAGCATCGGCGTACATGTGCGCTGGGTAGGTGATAACGACCTGGAGATAAAGCCGCCCGTCAAGCTGGACCTGGACAATATGGATAAGTCGGCTGCCAAGAAGACCCGCAGCGTGCTGATGTTCATAGGACCGCTCATGCATCTGGCCAAGGAATTCCAGATCCCCTACTCCGGCGGTTGCGAGCTTGGGCGCCGTACCGTGCTGCCTCACCTGTACGGGCTGGAGGAGTTCGGCGTAGGCGTATTCACCAAGTCCGGACATTACCAGGTGACATCAAATCCGGTCATTCCGACGCGCCCGGTCGTATTGTACGAATCGGGCGACACCACCACGGAAAACATCCTTATGGCCGCCGCGCTCACCCCGGGGGAAACGGTCATAAAGATGGCCAGCGCCAACTACATGGTGCAGGACCTGTGTTTCTTCCTGCAACGCCTGGGCGTACATATAGATGGTGTCGGTACCGCGACTCTGCGCGTGCAGGGCGTTAAGGAAATACGCAAGAACATCACTTACGCGCCGGCCGAAGACCCGGTGGAAGCCATGACCTTCATATCCGCCGCGGTCACTACCGACTCTTCCATAACCATACGCCGGGCGCCCATAGAATTCCTGGAGCTGGAACTTCTGAAACTTGAGAAGATGGGGCTCAAGACCGAGATCCTGGGCAAACTCTACAAGGCGGATAACGGCCGGACCGACCTGGCCGACCTGAGGATCCACAAGCACAACGGCGCGCTCAAGGCCCCGGCCGACAAGATCCACCCTAATGTCTTCCCCGGTCTTAACATCGACCACCTGCCCTACTTCGTACCCATCGCCGCCGTGGCCCACGGGCGCACGCTCATCCACGACTGGGTCTACGAGGACCGTTCGCTCATGTACACCGAGATGAAGAAGATCGGCGTCAACCTGGAGCTGGCCGATCCGCACCGGGTGTTCATCACCGGTCCTACGCGCTGGAAGCCGGCCGACCTGGTGTGTCCTTCCGGCATCAGACCGGCCGTGATGCTGCTCATCGGCATGCTGGCCGCACCCGGTGTGAGCGTACTAAGGAACGTCTACACCATAAACCGCGGGTACGAAGATCTGGCCGACCGCCTGAACGGCCTAGGCGCGAACATTAGCGTCCTACACGAGCTATAGACCGCCCCTTATGTTATAATCACCTCTGTTCCAGCGGGATTCGTATAGCGGTTAATATATCAGTTTTCCAAACTGAGGACGGGAGTTCGACTCTCCCATCCCGCACCACGCCTCGGTAGCTCAGCTGGATAGAGCAATGGAGTTCTAACCCATAGGTCGTAGGTTCGAATCCTACCCGAGGCACCATCACTATGCGCGCGGAGCTCAGCTGGATAGAGCGTTGGTTTCCGGTACCAAAGGTCGGGGGTTCGAATCCCTTCGCGCGTACCAATTCCCAAGTGTTATTATCAGTACGATGGATACGGCGATAGAGATCAAAGACCTGACCGTAGTACTTGGCGATAAGTTCACTGCGCTTAATAAC
>DASUOD010000110.1:0-4260 GCA_036276795.1 Saccharimonadales bacterium (SeqCode) | reverse complement strand
GGCCAACATATCACCAACGATCTGGCCATCGGCCTCCGCACGGATCTGGACATAGCCGAGGCCGTTAAGCTCCAGCATGCCAGCCTTAAGGAAGGCCCCCACCGCAGTAGCGTCAGCGTGAAGGTCGGCCACCGGACCCATCATTATGATTTCGAAGAGGTATCCATGATAACCGGTGCGCGGGTGGAGGAACTGCTTGAATACGTGAACAAGGAACTGCAGAAGATCAAGCGGGCCGGCAAACTGCCCGGCGGCGCGGTGATAACCGGCGGCACGTCCGCGTTGCCCGGCATAGACGAGTTCGCCCGCGATCATCTGGAACTGCCGGCCCGCGTCGGCAAGCTGCATAACGTCGGCGGCCTGGCAGACACCGTGGAAGGCCAGGATTACATAACCGTCGTAGGCCTTATGCTGCTGGACATGCTCTTATTGCCCCAACTGCCGCCTACGCATGGCAGGGGAGGCGCCAGGGCCGGCACACAGCATGCGCGCGCCATACTTGACGGCATGTTCCGCCGTTTCAAACGCTGACATCAGCGGAGGGAAGGAGGATGTGACACCGGTATAGGCGATATGCAATATATCGCATGGGTAACGAGGGCGGCGCATGTAAAATATTGCATATCGCGCCCGGCCGGTGTGTATTCCGTAGGTGTCATATCCGTCGGAGCCGGGTTCGAACACAAAATTGCTTAAGGTTTGCTGCAAGGCAGTAGCGGCGCGTAAAAAACCGTCCTATCGGCCGCGACCGGCAAAATCGCTAAAAATGACCGCATAAATTTGTTGGACGTGGGGCGGGCTCTGGGGTATACTACCAGCTATACAATTTGAGCTTTTTGCGAGGGAAAAACATGGCAGAAGTTGTTGAGCCGGCTATCGAGACGTTCGCGAACATAAAGGTCATAGGCGTGGGCGGCGCCGGAGGCGCCGCCGTCAACCGCATGGTAGAGGCCGGTATAGAGAACGTTGAGTTCATAGCCGTCAACACCGATGCGCAGGCTTTACACCACAGTAAGGCCGGTAGGAAGATACACATCGGAAAGGACGCGACCCGCGGTCTGGGCGCCGGTGCCGATCCGGCCATCGGCCAGCAGGCCGCAGAAGAGTCCCGCGACGACATCAGGAAGTCCGTACAGGGTGCCGACATGGTATTCGTGACCATCGGCGCCGGCGGGGGTACCGGATCGGGCGGCGGCCACGTGGTGGCCAAGATGGCGCAGGATTCGGGCGCCCTGGTGGTCGGTTTCGCCACCAAGCCGTTCGCTTTCGAAGGCGAGAAGCGGCGCCGCAACGCCGAAGTCGCCATCGAGAGGCTCCGCGATGCCGTGGACACGCTCATAGTCATACCTAACGACCGCTTGCTGGAGACCATCGACCGCGACACGCCGCTTACCGAGGCTTTCAAGGTCGCCGACGACGTACTGCGCCAAGGCGTACAGGGCATATCCGACCTTATCACCGTGCACGGACTGATCAACCTGGACTTCGCCGACGTCAAGACCGTCATGGCCAACGCCGGTTCGGCTCTGATGGGCATCGGCCGCGCCACCGGTGAGAACCGCGCCGTCACAGCCGCCCAGCAGGCCATCGAATCACCTCTGTTAGAGGTGTCCATCGATGGTGCGCGAGGCATCCTGTTCAATGTCATCGGCGGGAACGATCTGGGCATGCACGAGATAAACGCCGCCGCCGAGGCCATAACCGCCGCCTCCGACCCGGAGGCCAACATCATCTTCGGCGCCACCGTGAACCCGGAGCTGGAAGGCGAGGTGATCATAACGGTGGTGGCTACCGGTTTCGACGCCTCGTACCACAAGCATCGTCCCAAGAAGCCGGCAACGGTTTCCGGCGCGCCTGATAGCCGCCCGGTCCTGGCTAACACGAACACTACCAAGCAGGATGAAAAAGCCCTCAAAGAGATAGACATGAGTCTGGACGAAGACGATGACATGCCGAAACCCCACGACTTCACCGACGATCGTCCCATGCCCAACATCTGGTCCATCAACGGCGACGACGATTCCGGTAAGAAAGGCGAGGACGTTTCGGGAGCCGACGCCGAGGAAGATCTGGAGAAGCCATCCTTCCTGCGCCGCCTGGGCCGCCGCCACAAGCCGAAGAAACCCGAGCACGAGATCATAGACGACGAAGAACTTGCCTCGAGCAAGGACGACAAGAGCAAGGACAAGGATGGCAAGGACGAGGATTCCGGTTCCGACTCCGACTCCGACTCCAGCTCCGGCAAGCCCGGCGACAAGCCGGAAGCAGCTGAAAAATCCGAAAAATCCGGCGACAATAAACCGGACAAGGATGAAGACGAAGACGGGAAAGACGACGGCAAGGACTGATCCCCCCTGTCAGACGGCAAACTCCGTATTAAATTCTACAGCGATAAATACCTTGAAAACCACCACCCATGGGGGTATAGTGGACTAAGACAGCACTATATGTAGAAAATCAAACATATATTGTGAGCACATTTAATGGTAAGAGGAGGCTAATGTGAAATGCACCCAATGCTCCAGCGACGACATCAAGGTCATTGAGTCGCGCGACGTAGCAGAGGGCCAGGCCATCCGCCGCCGACGCATGTGCAATGCCTGCGGCTACCGTTTCACCACGTATGAACGTCTGGAGCGGCCGCAGTTGATCGTCATCAAGAACGACGGCAAGCGCGAACTGTTCAACCGCGCCAAGCTCCTCGCCGGCCTTTACAGGGCCTGCGAGAAGACGTCCGTCACCAGCTTGGAGCTGGAGAAGATGGTGAACTCTATCGAGCAGGAGCTTTACGCTTGCGGTGATCAGGAGGTGAAATCCGCGCGTATCGGCGAATTGGTGATGGATTATCTGGCCCGGCTTAACGAGGTCGCCTATGTGCGGTTCGCGAGCGTCTACAGACGCTTCAAGGACATCGCCAGCTTCGAGCAGGAACTATCGCTCGTCAAGAAAGGCAAGCATATAGCGACTTAAGGCATTCATTAGATTACCTAAAACCAACAACTAAAAATCAATAAAATAAGTGAGGGACCAAACCATGTCACAAACTACCAGTCTGGGGGTGGAGCGACTTTTTACCCCCAAAAAATCCAAGGCTTACGATCAGCTCAAGTGGGTCAAGCGCGATTCGATCATCAAGAATCCCATGACCGGCAAGGCCGTGTTCGAACAGAAAGGCGTAGAGTTTCCGGATAGCTGGTCGCTCAACGCCATCAATATCGTGGCCCAGAAGTACTTCACCGGTACGCCTGGCACGCGCGGCCGCGAGAAATCGCTTAAGGATCTGGTCGACCGCGTGGCCGACACCATAGTCCGCCAGGGCCTCCAGGAAGGCTACTTCACGGACGAGGCCGAGGCCGAAGACTTCCGCGAAGAGCTCAAGTACGTGCTGGCCACCCAGCGCGCCGCCTTCAACAGCCCGGTCTGGTTCAACATCGGTGCGGCTGACCGCGCCCAGCAGGCCAGCGCCTGCTTCATACTGGGCATAGACGACACCATGCCCGCCATCCTCAACTGGTACGTCGAAGAAGGCATGATCTTCAAAGGCGGCTCCGGTTCCGGTATCAATATCAGCCCCATACGCTCCAGCGTGGAGGCCCTGGGTAAGAGCGCCGGTACGGCCAGCGGCCCCTTGAGCTTCATGCGCGGCGCCGACGCTTCGGCTGGCGCCATCCAGAGCGGCGGCAAGACCCGCCGGGCCGCCAAGATGGTCATACTTAACTCCGACCATCCTGACGTCGAAGAGTTCATCTGGAGCAAGGCCATCGAGGAGCGCAAGGCGCGCGACCTTGAAAGACTAGGATGGGATATGACCCTGGATGGCAAGGACAACTTCAGCGTGCAATATCAGAACGCCAACATATCCGTGCGGGTGACGGACGAGTTCATGGAAGCCGTCCAGAACGACAGCGATTGGGACCTGCGCGCCGTCACGACCGGCAAATCGGTCAAACGGGTCAAGGCCCGGGAGCTATTCCGCCAGTTCGCCGAGGCCGCCTGGGAGTGCGCCGACCCCGGAATGCAATACGACTCCACCATCAACCGATGGCACACCTGCCCGAACGCCGGCCGCATCAACGGCTCCAACCCCTGTAGCGAATACATGCACCTGGACAACTCGGCCTGTAACCTGGCCAGCATCAACCTGCTAAAGTTCCTGAAGGACGACGACACCTTCGACATCAAGGCCTTCATGCACACGGTGGAGCTCATCTTCACCTCGCAGGAGATACTGGTAGGCTACAGCTCCTACCCGACCGAATC
>DASUOD010000109.1:0-5296 GCA_036276795.1 Saccharimonadales bacterium (SeqCode) | reverse complement strand
TGCTGTTCCTGTTTAGTAAGGCCGGTCGGGTCGTTGCCGCGGTTTAGGTTCATATACTCTTTATTTTACCTCGTTTAAGGTTAAACCCAAGAATTTAAACCTGGCGTCGCGGCCGCCAAGTAAGCGCTATGCGGTTGGAAGGAGGCAGGTTCTGACTGCTTGGTTAGAACAGGAATAGGAACAGAGCGACCGCCGCTATGATGACCAGGACAAGGCTGGCCAGTGCTATCATGGACTGCTTGCGCTTGCCCGGGGTCATGTCTGGCGCCGGCGCCGGAACTTGCGGCGGCATCTGCCCTTCAGGAACGCCCGGCTGGGGCATCTCCGGCGGCACTACGCCGGAAGGATCCTTGGGAGGTGTTGGTACGGAGTTATCTGGCTGCATGTTTTCCATACTACAATACGCCGTAATGAAAGCCTAATCGGCGCCCAGGCCGGCAGCCCGCTCTTCCAGGACATCCCCCGCAGGCCCGCCTGCCGCAAGCGTCTCCACGGCGGTCATATTGGCCAGTATGCCCTGCACCGCCAGATAAAGCCGTTCGCTGTCCGCTGCATCCAGATGCCCTAATCTATCTGATTTGTCCATGGCGCTCTGGCCAAGCAATGGCTCCTCTTCCGTGGCAACGGTAGTCGTAGGCGAACCTAAATGCACACGTACAAGTCCCGATTCTTCGCGGCTCAGCCAGTAGTGACCGCCAAGCTCACTGCCCTTATAGCCGTTGACCGTGCTTGCCGGACGGCTGGCCGGCAACCCGGGGACTTCCGCCACCGCCAAGAGGTTGGTCTTCGTGTTGCCGTTCCGGGCGGAGATGATGGTCGTAGGTACGCCCCTGCCGCCGGAACTTCCGTGCAAGGCTCCGGGCATCTGGCCTTGCCTTGATTTATGACGGATTTCCAGATCGGTACCCGGAATATCAAAGGTATGGTTGCCGGCGCGTTCTTCCGGGCGCATGGCTTCAAGCTCGCCGGCCAATTCGGCGGCGCGGCCATATAGGTCACGCTGAACCCCGCCCACGCTCCTGACTCTCTTATACGACCTAAGCTCAGACATACTACTAATTACCTGTCAAGGGGTAGCTTATAACCCGCGCGGGCTTATTGCAAGCATTAGCAGTAAGGCTTAGCGTAGCGCTTGGACGACCCGGCGGCGGTGCGAGATACTGACCACGCTGCCGGCCGGCAATTCGTCGGGTTCGCCGTCGTATTGGACCGCCGCGGGCGTGTGAAACACCAGTTCCTGTTCCTCGTCTACGTACTCGGCCTTGGCGCCTCCCACCAGGCCCGCGCTAAGTTTCGCGACGGCCCTGGGAAGAAAGGCCCTGCTGCCGACCTCCAGGTGGACCAGTTCGCCGTCAAGCGTATGCTTATCAAGCCGGATGACCCCTGCGCCGATGCGCGGGGCCAGAGCGTAGAGCACTTCCTGGGCCTCTTTGGGACCGCGGCCGTTCTCGTACTGGAAAGGTTCCCGGTTCCATAAGGCTTTGAGCACCTCGATGCCATCCAGCGTCCGCGCCGACACCACATCAAGACCGGCCCGCCGTTCGCGGAATTCCGGCTGATTGATGGCGGCTGCTACCTGCGCGGTAAAGCCGAAGCCTACGTAGCTATGGACGAACCTGTCCAACCTATCGCCGGCATCCAGTTTGATCCCGTCCAACCAGGTGGTTTCGCCATGCTCCAGAAGGTCCCGCAGACCACTGCCCCGGCCACGCAGTATGTTGCCCCCGTACAACGATCGGGAAAAATCATTGCCGCTGCCGGTGGGGACCGGCACCATCGAAATCTCGTCCGCCCCTATCTCGCCAGCTTCTATAGCCTCTCGCATGCCATTGAACACGTCATGCTCCAAGCCGTCGCCGCCCAGGCCCAGTACGGTCACGCCCGGCCTAAGGGCTCCTCGTATAAGATCGATGTTACTGCCTTCGCTCGGCGGGATGGTCCGCACTACTTCAAGATCAGCGCCCCACCGCGAATCCATCAGCCAACCGATAACTTCGTCGGCTCTTTCGACCCGGGAACAAACAGGGTTCTGTATTGCTAAAACGCTCTCCGCACTCATAGTCATATATTACTGGACTTCGTCGATAATTGATCGGACCTGGGCGGCATATTCACTTCCATAGGCCACTTCGGCGACCCGTGGCAACCAGAAGCCTATGAACATATTGAAGCTCAACTTGAGCGGCTGGCGGCGTTCCGGCCTGACCTGCGTCTCGATCGCCTCTCCCGCCGTCTGATCCCGAGCCACTTCGTGTGCTGCTATCACGAAATCCATGGGCTTAAAGCTCTCGTTTGGCCCGCCCCACCTTTCTTCGTCCCTCATGTGCTTAAGCAGATGCCCGCCCATACTTATAAGGTCCTCCGTACCCATGAAGGCATTAAGGATATCACCGTTAGGAGCCGCGCCGTTGACGACCTTGGCGCTTTCGAACGTTTCCTCAAGCTTGTCGGGCGTAGCCATAACTGGGTCAGGAATTTCAGACATATGCTAACCTTAAAACCTTACTGGGTCCCCTGGAAAACGGGGAATGGTGACGGTAGCGACTATGCTTTCTAGGGCGGTCCTGGCTTCATCGGGTATATGCCTAATCTGCCATGTGTCAGGGTTACCTTCCCCATCAACCGGTATGACTCTTGGCGCAGGATATCCATAGTCAGCGTGATTGGCAATAGTCAAACTGGCTGGGGTGTGAGCGTCGGGGTCCTGATTCACGGGTTGTGCCCAATGCATATATGCACCTCTGCTCCATGCGCTGAAGTCGCTACTCAGCCTTCCTGCATATATGATTTCGTCTTCACCAAGTCTTAGACGGCCACGCGGCGTAAGTTCAGGGTCGATGACCTCACGCCCTTTTCCCACTATGATCCGTGTGGCTTCGTCTGACATAGCAGCGCCTTCTATGGCGCCTCGGAAGCCAGAGCCAGCAGATTTCTTCGAGTCGCCAGCATTTCTTACAGCCATTTGGGCGGTCCAAAGGTCGCGTAGCTCGCCACTCTCCTTGGCCGCTACTATCTTAGTGTGAGCGTAAGCTCTCCGTTCCCGTGGATTGGTAGAATTGGGGCCGAAGGCCATAAGATACTCCGTTATGAATGATGAATTATTATAACACTCTTGGGTAGATTTGGCAACACTCAGTCGAGCATGTCAACGCCGGTGCCGCGCGGATCCATGCCGTTGCTCATCATGTGCAGGTTCATAAAGGCCCTGCTGGCAGTGTTATGCATGCCGGCATACTCCTCTTCGTCCAGAGACTCTGCTAATGATATAACCAATGCCGCGGCTACTTCGCCGCGATCATCCTGATCGCACCAATCATCCCAGAGTATCTCAGAAAGTTTCTTTATGTATTGGCCTACGTATTCATCACGAGCCAAACTCGGAGCCGGGATAACGAATGGGTCAGTGTCCATCATGAGCACTCTGAAAGTCCCGTCTTCTTGTTCTACCCCTTTGAAGGTGTCAGCCCGCAGGGCCTCAAGCGAAGGCCAATATTCGGCTTCGGGTTTAAACAGTTTGCCAAGGCCTTGGACCAGCTTGACCTTCTCTTCTGTAGGAAGCTCGCTGACATCTACTGCGTCTGGAACATATTCACTTATAACTACGAAGGAGTGTTCGCCTTCTTGTTCGAAGATGAAAGACGGTACGACATCTACACCTACCGCGGCATAGGTATCCTCCATACCCTCCCAGGCTTCACGGAATGATAGCCCGCTTCTTTGCACATAACTTACACCTTCGTCCGTAAAACCTCGGCGAACGAAACGACTGCCATCCGGCTCTTCCATGACCTGCAGTATACGGTCGCTATGGACGCTTAGGTCTTCTACGGGCGAAGCTGCGGCCAAGCGTTCGTTAAGTACTGACATCATGGTGTCAGCTTGGAATTGTGGATCAAGCGTTTCAGCACCGCTCATCTGTTATACCTCATTTATCATGCAAGCATATAACTATATGTCAAGCAATGCAAGCATGAGCGGAAAGCGTCATCATCAGCATGCCCTTCGGTCTGCTACAATTAACGGATATGGACATTCTTACTGCCATCCTCCTCGGCATCATCGAGGGAGTAACTGAATTCCTGCCGGTATCCAGCACCGGCCACCTGACCATAGCCGAGAAACTGCTTGGTATGTCCATTGACGACCCGGGCGTCACGGCCTTCACGGCCATCATCCAGATCGGCGCCATCGCCGCCACCCTGGTTTATTTCCGGAGGGACATCGTCCGCATCGCGGCCGCCTGGTTCGGCGGACTATTTGATGCAGGCAGGCGCGGTCTTGACTACCGTTTCGGCTGGGCGGTCATCCTGGGATCGGTTCCGATAGGCATCGTCGGCTTCTTGTTCAGGAATCAGATCGAAACGACACTGCGCTCCCTGTGGCTGGTGGCGGTGGCGCTCATAGGCTGGAGCATCGTCATGTGGCTGGCCGACCACTACGCCAAGCAGGCTAAGAAAGAATCCGACGTACGCTGGAAAGATACGCTCATAATAGGTTTGGTCCAATGCATAGCTCTCATACCGGGCGTGTCGCGCTCGGGAGCTACCATATCGGCCGGACTGTTGCGCGACTTCGACCGGGTAACGGCAACTCGCCTGTCATTCTTCCTGGCCATTCCGGCGCTGGTAGCGGCCGGCACGTTCGAAGCCGCTACGCGGTCCGGCAACATCAGCGCCAGCGTAGGCTGGATTCCGACCGCCGTCGCGACCATCGTCAGCTTCTTCGTGGCTTACGCCTCCATAGCATGGTTGCTTAAGTTCGTAGCCCACCATACCTTCAACCTGTTCGTGGTCTACCGGATCGTCCTCGGCATAGCGCTGATCGCCCTGCTCACGACCGGCACTGTTTCCGCCACCTAGTAGTTAACGTATGTAGAATACGACCTTGACCGAATAAGAAAGGTCGTTCTGGCCGGGCTGAAGGTCCAGGTGCGGCGCGGACTCCCTGGCGGAAAGTACGGAGCCTTGGTTTATACCGTAGCCGTAATACGGGCTTACGCTTCCCAGATTGCCGTCCTTAACCGACTTGACCTCATCGACTTTGAACCCCAGGTTCTTGGCGGATTGGTCAGCCTTGAACCGGGCGTTCTTCTCTGCTTTGGTGCGGACTTGGTCCTGGAGTTGTTCTTTCTTTGCCTTGCTGAACGAAACGCGGGGGCTTAGCGTTCCCCTGGGATCGGTGGTCAACAAGTAATCCTGCACCTTTTGGGCCACTTTGGCGTCATCGACGGTTATGCTGAGATTCAATGTATAGGTGATTTTGCCGCCCGAGGTTGAATAGTAGTAGTTGTCGTAGC
>DASUOD010000108.1:0-2970 GCA_036276795.1 Saccharimonadales bacterium (SeqCode) | reverse complement strand
GTCTGCGCTCATGACTCCGATAGCTCCAGCTTGCCGATTATCAGGTCGGCGGCCTTGGCGGGCGTAAGCCTGTCAGTCTTGATGACCATGTCGGCCGCGGCTTCATACAGATGCTGGCGTTCGCGGCGCACCTGCTGGACCTCGGCCCTTAAGCTCTTCTTGTCCGTGAGCGGCGGCCGGTCCTTGGAGTTTCCCAGCCGACTGACCATGGTGTCCAGCGAAGCGCTTAGCAGTATTATCACGCCGTTCTTGCTTAGCGCTTCTATGTTGTCCGGCCTGAGCACTATGCCGCCGCCGGTAGATATGAGCGCGCCGTTCATCTGCGATATCTCCTGGGCGATGGCCGCTTCCTGGCCGCGGAAGTAGCCCCAGCCGTGCTTGGCTACGATCTCGGGGGTGCTCAGCGACAGCTTCTCGGACATTATGTGGTCCAGATCCAGCTGTTCCACGCCCAGCTTCCTGGCCAAGGCGCGCGCGATGGTGGTCTTGCCGGTGCCGCGCATGCCGATGAGCACGATGTTGGGGGCCTTGGTTATCGTTTCGACCCCTAGCGCGTCCAGCTTTTCCCAGAACTCCGGGAACGTCTTCCCGACCACATCGGGTGCCTTTATCTTCATACCTGCCAGTTTGGAGCCGGCCACGGCGAACGACATGGCCATGCGGTGATCGCCGTAAGTGTCTATGGCGGCGCCTTTAGGCTTGCCCCCGTGTATAGTCAGGCTGTCGGCCGTGGAAGATGTCCTTATGTCCATCTTTTTAAGCTCATTCCGGAGCGCCTTTAAGCGTTCGGTCTCCTTGACGCGGAGCGATTTAACCCCCGATATAACGGTCTTGCCGTCCGCGAAGGCCGCCAGCACCGCCAGGGTCTGCGCCTGGTCGGGGCAGTCGCCCATGTCCGCGTCCAGAGCTTTCACGCCTTTGCCGGCCACGGTAATGGAATCCTTGCCGTACGCGACCCCGGCCCCCATCCGCTCCAATATTTTCAAAAAAGCCATGTCGGCCTGGAGCGACTTAGGATTCAGGTTCGCTACCGTGATCGTAGACTTTGTCAGCGCCGCGATGGCGAAGAAGTAAGACGCGCTGGAAACATCGCCTTCCACCTTGTATCGGGCAGCCTCGTAGGCCTGGCCGGCCACGCTGAATGACAGGTAGTCCTTAGCTCTTACCCGTACGCCGAAATCTTTCATGGCGTCCATCGTCATATCTATGTAAGGCCGGGAGCCCAGCTCGCCTTTGACCTGGACCTCAGAGCCTCCGGCCAGCGGCGCTATAGCCAGCAAAGCCGATAAATATTGACTGCTCTCGCTGCCGTCCAGTACGGTTTTGCCCGAGTGGAGTACGGCCGAGGTCACGCGCAGGGGAGGATAGCCGTCCTTGCCTGAATATTCCATGTCCGCGCCCAAGCCGCGCAGGCTGTCTACCAGCTTGCCCACCGGACGCTTGAGCAAGCCCGGGTCGCCGGTGACGGTCTGCCGACCTGGCACTACGCAGGACAGCGCCAGCATGAAACGCAGGGTTATGCCGGACAGGCCGGCGTCCAAGGAGTAATCCTTGTCCGTTATGTCGCGCACGCTGCCCAGGACCTCGATGGACGCGGGCGTGCGCCTGACGTTGATACCAAGTGTTTCCAGACAGCCCAGCATCGCTTCGGTGTCATCGCTGACCAGCGGATTCACGATGGTCACCTTGCCGGGGGTCATGGCCGCCAGTAGCAAGGCCCTAAGCGTGTAACTTTTGGAGCCTGGGACGGCGATCCGGGCTTTCACGGGTCGTGACAGTGGCGTGATGCTCAGACTTTTCATTCCAATACCGTTCGCAATGCCTCCTTCACGGTGGGTTCAGCTACCTCTTGGTCATATGATGCGCGGCCGATCCCGTCCAGCAGGGTGAAGTTAAGCCTGCCCCCGGTATTCTTCTTATCCGAGCGCATCTTTTCCCGGATGTCGTCCGGATCCAGGCCGCGGACGGAAACCGGCAGCCCGGCATCGGTGAGTGCCTGTCTGAGGCGTTCCAGGTCTTCGGCGGGTAGCCGGCCCAGCCTGGCGGATATATCAGCCTCGGCCATCATGCCTATGCTGATCGCTTCACCGTGCAGCAAGGGCTTGTCCGTCTGATGGCTCAGGGCCTCCACGGCATGGCCCACGGTGTGACCGAAGTTAAGAAGTTTCCGCTTGCCGGCCTCCGTTTCGTCGTCGTGGACCACGGCGGCCTTGATACGGCAGGACTCCGCTATGATATCTGCCAGTGCTTCCGGTGAGTATTCCGTAGGACGTCTGGCGACGACCTTGTCAAAATAAGCGGCGTCGCTTATGGCGCCATGCTTGATGATTTCGGCGAATCCGGCGGTCAGCTCGCGCTCGGGCAAGCTGGCTAGCGTGTCGGTGTCGATGACTATGCCCACCGGCTGGCTTATCGTGCCCACCAGGTTCTTGATACCGTCGAAATTAAAGCCGGTCTTGCCGCCGACACTGGCGTCAACCTGCGCCAGCAGGGTGGTAGGTATGTTCAGGAAATCAACCCCGCGCATATATGTGGAGGCCGCGAAACCGCCTATGTCACCTATGACGCCGCCCCCCAGATTGATGACCAACGATTTGCGGTCACAGCCGGCTTCGTGCATGGCGGTCCAGATTCTCCCCACCGTATCGATATCCTTGTGCTTTTCGCCGGCGGGCAGCGTAAGCGACGCGGGCTTGGCGGGTAGCGACGAGCTTAACGCATCAAGGAACATAGGCTTGACCGTGTCGTCCGTCACGATGAAGATCCGAGAGTATCGCTCCAGATCATAAATCGAACCGAGGCGTTTTATCACGCCTGTGCCGACACTGATCTTATAGCCTCTTGAGCCACTCAGAGGCAGCTTGACGCTAACTTCTTTCATATCATCTGTAATTATAACATCAAACCGGCTCTGACGGGCCCGCATACGCGCCGATGGGTCCAGGGGCGTATATGCATTGCATACACATT
>DASUOD010000107.1:0-5375 GCA_036276795.1 Saccharimonadales bacterium (SeqCode) | reverse complement strand
GGTATCAGCACGCCGGTCAGCACCAGGCCGAATACTATGAACAGGCCGTAGGGCTCGATCTGGTCCATGAACCTTTGCAGGGGTTCCGGCGCGAAGGCGTACAGCACACGCGAGCCGTCCAGCGGCGGTATGGGCAGGATGTTGAATATGAACAGCACCACGTTCAACTGGATGAATATCGCTAGGAATTCCGCGAACGGGCCGAGAGCCACGATACTAAGCAGGGGCGCGGCCGTTATGGCCAGCACCAGGTTGGTCAGCGGGCCGGCGGCGGCGATCATGGCACTGCCGAACTCCTCGTAGCGGACCCTTTCCGGATTGAACGGCACCGGCTTGGCCGCCAAGATGGGAATCTTAAAGATTATAAGGGTTATTATGGGCAGCAATATGGTCGTGAACGGGTCTATATGCCTGAGCGGGTTAAGGCTTACCCGGCCCTCTTCCTTCGCCGTGGTGTCGCCCAGCCAGTGGGCGGTGAAGGCGTGCATGGCCTCGTGCACGGACAGCCCGATCACTATCGAAATCACTATGTAGAGCAGGTTCAGGGTGGCCAGGTCGCCTAACATGGATACTAGTATAACAGCCGCTAGCGGAGCAGTTGGCGATGGCCGGCCACGTCGTGGACCCGCAGGTAGGCTGCGCCGGCCCCGATGGCCGTACGTCCGGCCTCCAGATTGGGTTCCGGCTCCATGCGATTATCACCCAGGAAGCGCTTGCGCGAATAGCCTACCATCACCGCATAACCGGGCACTTCCCGCGCGAACTCCAACAGCTGGCGGTTCAGCTCTAGGGTCTTGCCGAAACCGATGCCGGGGTCCAGGATTATGTTCGATCCGGGCAGACCCCTTTTCTCCAGTTCAGCGGCTTTGTTCAGCAGATCGGACACGACCTGGCGCATATCATCGACTAGGGGGCCGTCATGGGCCGTCTGAGGGGTGCCGCCCGGCAGGTGGCCGACCACGCAGCGCGCCTTAACCGTAGTAATAAGCTCAACCATTTTCGGGTCGCTAAGGCCCGTGACGTCATTAATTATTACATCGCCCAGCTTGAGCGCCCGAGCCGCCGTACTGGGGTGGTAGGTGTCAATTGAGATTTTTTCCGGATATTCCTTGACCAGCCGTTGTATGATTTTCTCCAGTCTGGACCACTCTTCGTCCGGTGTGAGCGGTGTGGCGCCGGGCCGCGTACTTTCCGCGCCCACGTCCACGATATCGGCCCCGTCACGGAACAATTTATTAGCTTGGGCGAACGCGGATTCTGAATCAAAAAACTGTCCTCCGTCGCTGAAGCTGTCCGGCGTGACGTTCAATATCCCTACCAGCTTGACCATACGCCCATCATACAGCATGCTGTTATGGCAATGGCTACAGTGTATCTGGCTTTGGGCTCCAACGTAGGCGATTCGCTCGGCTACATCGATAAGGCCGTCGAGCTTCTGGGCGCGTCGGTACACGGCATCGAGCGGGCTCCCGTCTACCGGACCAAGGCCGTCGGTTTCACCAGCCAGGCGGACTTCCTGAACACGGCCCTGCGCGGCCGGACGGACCTTAAGCCGGCCGGGTTGCTGGAGTTCGTCAAAAAGGTCGAAAAGGACGTAGGCCGGAAACGGACATTCAGGTTCGGACCCCGGCAGATCGACATCGATATAATCTTCTACGACGACCTGGTGGTGGATACCGCGGACCTGGCCATCCCGCACCACTCGCTGATCGGGCGCGACTTCGTACTGCGACCTATCTGCGACCTGGACCCCGGCCTGAAGGACCCTGCCACCGGGCGTACCGTCAAACAGATGCTGGACGGTCTCGCCCCCGCATCCCGCTCAATCATAGAGCAAGTTGACTAAACAGATACGATTCGCTAGAATAACACCTTATGCAGAAGTGCGATCTCACCGGTAAAGGCAAGCAGTATGGCCATAACGTCAGTTTCTCACAGCGCCATACCAAGAAGGTCTGGAAACCTAACCTCCAGTCCAAGACCGTCGTGGTCAACGGCAAGAAGGTCAAGATGAAGCTCAGCACCCAGGCAATCCGCACCCTCAAGAAAAAGGGCCTGCTGAACCCCGCGGAGCAACCCTCACGGCCCACCCCGACCACCACGGCCAAGCCTGCCGCCAAGGCTAAAGCCACCGCCAAGACAAAGTCCTAGTTATTAAAAATAGGTAAAAACAATTAGGGGGTCGGGCGCGACACCCATGGCGCAGGCATGCATACACGTTTCTCCCGAAGGTCCCGAGCCCCATGTCAATATATAGCACCGTTTTTAACAGGGGTAGCTCTATGTCATATCCTCAACGTTTCGCAAAAACACCATAATTGCGACCCGTAGCGGATATGACACCACCCCTACAGGGGTAAGACCATGTCAACATATAGTCATAGGGCTCGGGACCCTGGGAGCGGACGTGCCAACTACGACTATAGTTCATCAAGGGTCCGCCGTAGACGTCCAGGGTCTGTTCGGCCATGCGGCGCGTAAAACCTAGGACTTTTCAAGGATGACCAGCTGGGTGGTCTCGGCCAGGTCGCCTTTTTTCAGCTTCAATTTGGAAACCGTCTCTTTGGTCTCGAACGTCAGCTCCTTGAGCGCATCCTGTAGGGACTGCTGGGGTACGGGGTATTTGAGGGCTTTGTCGGCATAGTGCGACGGTACCACCAGCTTGGGCTCGATGGCCTTTATGAGCTTCATGGCCCCCACCGGATCCACGGTATAGCCGTTGCCGCCTACGGGTACTATCAGCAGGTCGACCATACCGGCCTCTTCCAGTTGGTCTTCGCTGAGTTCCGGGTATATGTGTCCGGTCACCAGGACGCTCAGGTCGCCGGCTACCAGCTTGAACATGGTAGCGCCGCGGGTGCCTTCCTCGTCCACGTGGGCCCGGGCGGCTATGCCGGTGACCGATATGTCCGATACCTCGTATTCACCGGGGCTGTCGAAAGCCAGGCGCGTGGCCGCGCCGCCTTCGTGCTGGCCGGTGAACAGGGCCACGTCACCGGACTTGGCGACGCTTTTCGCGCCTAAGCCGGCCAGGTTATCGTCTATGATGATGCGCGCGCCCTTGTGGGTCACGCTGAAGCAGTTGGCGCCGTAGAATTGCAGGTCCATTGGCTTTTATTCCTCCTTATCTGATTTTTCTGATGTCTCTTCTTCAACCCCGGCCTTCTTCCTGCGTTTGGACAGCAGGCCGTGAGTATCTGCCAGAATCTGGTATTTGGCGTGCAGTACGCCCCTGATGAAGCGATCGTTGATCTGGCGGCGGTATTCGAAGTCGGGCAGGGTCATGAAAGTATAGCGTATATCCTTGCCCTCCTGCTTCTCCAGCTCGGTCACGTAGCGCTTGAGGGCGTTCGGGTTCACGTTGCCGACCACCAGGAAATCGACCCCAGGCGACGCGTCGCGCGTGAACTGACCGGTGTAGAGCGCCAGCTCCACGTGGCCCACGCTGTCCAGGCCCGCGCCACTTTCCGATTCGTCCTCGGTGGCGGCGCCCTTTTTCCTGGCCAGCGGCTTGACCCCTCCGCCGAAGATCTCGCGCAAGGGGTCATAATACTCGTATTTCTGGTTGACCTCGTAGTAGAGCTTATTATTGTTCGTCTCGGACGTGATGATGCCGGCATTGAGCAAATTGCTGAGTTCGCGGCGCACCGAATTGATCTGCTCGTCTATCTTACGGGTGATTTCGCGCACGAAGAACGACCGGTTCGGATTACTGTAGAACAGCTGTAATAGTTTGACCCTCGTCTTGGACCCGAAGAGTTGCTCAATCATGTAACCAATTGTAACAAAGTATGGTTCAGGACGGAACTTGCCCATTTAAAAACGTTGTCGCATAGTCTACGACTTCTTCCACGTTAACAGGGGTGTGGAACCAGTGAATACTTTTGTTGCGCTTGAACCAGGTGCGCTGGCGTTTGGCGTACTCAAAAGTTGCCCTGATGATCTTTGAGCGGGTTTCCGGCAGGCTCTGATCCCCTTGGAAATAGTCCTTCCACTGCGCATAGCCTATACCTTTGAGCGCTTCGCAATCCCAATCGTATCTGTCCGCCAGAGCCCGGACCTCGTCTTCCAGCCCCGCTTCCAACATGTCGTCCAGGCGTTTGATCATACGCTGCTCGATCTCCTCGCGCGGCGTCTTCAGGCCCATGAGGAGGGTGTTGCCGCGCAGGGGCTGCCGGGTAGGCTTCTGCCCCTTGGTCTCTATGAGCCGTATGAGCCGCCGCTTGTTGCGTACGTCCACCCCGCTCGCGTCCAGCCTCAAACGTTTGATCCTGTCCAGCAGCTGGGACGGATTCAGCCGGTTTAGTTCCTCCCTCGCCTGGCGGTCGCCGGCCGGCATGAAGTCAAAGTCATATATCACGCCGTCTATGTAAAGACCGGTACCGCCCACCATTATCGGCAGCTTGCCCCTGGCGGAGATGTCGTCGATGGCCTGGTTGGCCAGGCGTTTGAATACCGCGGCCGTGAAGTCGCCGCACGGTTCCACCACGTCAAGCAAGTGGTGCGGCACCTCTTGCCGCTCCTCGGCCGTGGGTTTGGCCGTGCCGATGTCTACCCCGCGCCGCACCGTCGCCGAGTCGGCGCAGATGACTTCGCCGTCCAGGCGTTTGGCCAGCTCCACCCCCAGCGCCGTCTTCCCCGACGCCGTCTCACCGGTTACGACCAGCAGTTTGGGCAGGTCGGACGGTTCGGGCGTCTGTGGTGTCTGTGGCGTCTTGGGCGTCTTTTCGCTAAGATCACTCATGACCCCAGTATCACACATGGATTGACCCCGCGCCAACCGCTAATCCGTGCTACCTGGTCGCCTGCCGGACTGTCTTAGCAGTTCCAGGATGTCATCTTGCTTAGGGTTCGGCACCAGATGTTCATCATTGAGCCGCATCGTGACAGCCTGTCGGATATAGGCGCTGCGCGCGGTCAGGTTCGCTTCGGCGGCTTCATCAATCCTTGCCAGCAGGTTGAGCGATAATCTGAGGGTAATTTGCTTGCTGGGCACCGGGGTCTATCCTTTCATCACTATCTACTAACCTGGAGTGCATACACATTGAATATGCACCCTTCCCATGCATGTGTCGTCCTAGCCAATAGATTAACGAACCGACATTAAATAAACGTTAGAATCGACGATTTCAGGAGCGCCAGAGCAATGAATCGATATCGACGCGGAAGTCGTCGGAAACGGCCACGCCTTCGGCCTCCAATACCTGCTTATGGCCGCGGCGGCCGCCGGGGTAGCCGCGGGCCAGGCCGCCCTGCTTGTTGACCACCCTCTGCCACGGCAGGTCCGGGTCGCCGAAGTGGGCGATGCCGCCTACGATGCGCGCGGCGCGCGGGCGGCCGCACAAGGCCGCCAGCTGGCCGTAAGTCATCACCCG
>DASUOD010000106.1:0-5470 GCA_036276795.1 Saccharimonadales bacterium (SeqCode) | reverse complement strand
GGAGCAGTCGGCCAGCTTGCCGGGCATGGAGGCGCCGTCGAGCACGCCTTTGCGCAAGATGTTGTCGCGGGCAGCACGAGCGGCCTTGCGGGCACGGGCGGCCAGCAGGGCCTTGCCGACTATCTTGCGGGCCACGGCCGGATGCTCCTCCAGATAATAATTAAAGTGTTCGTTCATGACGGTCTCGACGTAGCCGCGGACCTCCGGATTGCCAAGTTTGTTCTTGGTCTGGCCTTCGAACTGGGGGTCCGGCAGCTTGACCAGTATTATGGCCGTCAGACCTTCGCGAGTGTCTTCGCCCGTGAGGTTCTCTTCCTTGTCTTTGAGCAGGCCGTTCTTACGCGCATAATCGTTTATGACGCGCGTAAGGGCCGCGCGGAAGCCGGTCATGTGGGTGCCGCCGTCGGGGTTCAGCACGTTGTTCGCGAAAGATTTGATGGTCTCGGTGTAGGCGTCGGTGTACTGCAGCGATATCTCTACCTGGGCCTCCTGGACAGCCTTGTCGACGTAAAAGATGTCTTCGTCGACCACTTCTTTGCCGATGTTCAGGTGTTTGACGTAGCTCTGAATGCCGCCCTCGAAGTAGAAGCCGTAGCGTTTACCGCTGGCTTCGTCCTCAAGATTAGTGTGTATGCTCTTGGTAAGATAGGCGGCGTGCCGCAGGCGGTCCAGTATGGTGTCATAATTGAACTTGGTGGTCTCGAAGATCTTTTCGTCGGGGTAGAAGGTTATCTCCGTACCGGTGCGGTCCGTCTTGCCGACGACCTTAAGATCGCCCTGCGGCACGCCGGACGCATACTCCTGCTGGTAAACCTTGCCTTCGCTGTAGACCTTGACCATCAGACGGGTAGATAGCGCGTTGACCACGCTCACGCCCACGCCGTGCAGGCCGCCCGACACCTTGTAGCCATCGCCGCCGAACTTACCGCCGGCGTGCAATACCGTGAGCACCGTTTCGACGGTGCTTTTCTTGGTCTTGGGATGGATGTCCGTAGGGATGCCGCGGCCATCGTCGGTGACGGTGACGCCGCCGTCAGCCAGCATCTTAACCGATATCTCGGTGGCGTGGCCGGCCAGGGCTTCGTCGATACCGTTGTCTATGACTTCCCATACCAAGTGGTGGAGGCCTTCCACCCCGGTGCCGCCGATGTACATGCCCGGCCGCTTGCGGACCGGGTCCAGGCCTTCGAGGACCGTGATCTGATCGGCGGAATAACCGCCCCTGCCCTTAGCCTTTTTACCCTCAGCCACTATCTGTTATACCCCACTAGATCATTCAGAGGTTAGTATTTTGTCCCACTGCCCTTCATTATAGCCGATTCCGGCCCCTCCGACAAGCTCCCTGCAAGCTTCGCCGCGATCGACTTATACGCGAAATCACTTGTGCTGCCAAGCCGTTTGTGGTTAAGTGCTAGGTGAGTATAGGAATACAAAAATGCTTGAAAAATTATTGGCTGCCCTCCCCTATGATCCCGGCCTGGGCCACAAGGTAGCGTTCTACAGCCGGCGCATGCGCGAAGAGGCGTCCATCCGCCGCACCGGCATGATATTCGTGGTGCTGGCTTTCATGGTCCAGTTCTTCGCCGTGCTAAGCCCGCCGAAGACCACGTCCGCCTCCGAATACAACAACATGCTGAGCAACGGGTTCAGCTCGGCGCAGGACGCCGCCGTCAAGTGCCACAACAATGTCCGGAACTTCAAGACCATACTCAACTACTACGGCATATACTGCGGCAAGCTGAAGGACGGCCATGTGGTCCAGCTGGGCGCCAACTCGCATGACGGCAAGCTTTACTCGATGGGGCATTCGCCTTACGGACAACGCAATCCCACAACCAACAGGGTGACCAACGAATCGGCGGTCAACATCCCCGGCGCCGGCACGCTTTACGTCCGCCTGCTGAGGAGTTTCGGCGATACTACATACAACGCTCTGCGCGTCACCAGCAACACCGGCAAGGCCTACTGGCTGTTATTCGATTGCGGCAATCTGGTGTCGGTCCACAAACCCGTTCCGGAACCGGTACAGGAGAACACCGGCATAGGCCCGGCCGAACCGGTCTCCCAACCGAAGCCCCAGCCGCAGCCTGCCCCGACCCCTGCCACACCCGCTCCGGCGCCCGCGCCGACACCTACGCCGACTTCGACTCCCGCACCATGTCCCTACGACGGCTCCATAACGGCGGATAACCCCTCCTGCAAGCCATGCGACGATAGCGCCAACAGCACGGACGCGGCGGCCTGCATAACCGTCCATAAGGCGGCCGCCAACGTGACGGCGGGGCTGGAGGACGCCAACGGCACCACGGCGGACCCCGGTGATGTCATAACCTATACCTTATACGCCAAGAACAACGGCAAGGCCGAAGTGCCGGGTTATAGCTTCCAGGAGAATCTGGATGACGTGCTGGTATACGCCAGCATCACCGACCTGCACGGCGGCACCATGGACGGCAATCACACCGTGACCTGGCCCGCCGTCGACATAGCGGTCGGCGATACCAGGAGCGTACAGGCCACCGTCAAGGTCAAGGATCCCGTGCCGCAGAACCCGCGCGGCCAGGACGACCCCAACCACTTCGACCTGACCATGACCAACGTCTACGGCAACGCCGTCAACATAAAGGTACCCGGCGGATCCCAGAAACAGGTCGAGGCAGCGGCCGCGACCCTGCCGAACGCCGGCCCCGGCACCAGCCTGCTGGCGGGAGGCGCCGTGGTCATGATAGCCGGATACTTCTACGGACGGGCGCGCCTGTTGTCAAAGGAAAGTGAGCTGGCGCTGCAGGAAAGCCACGCCGGTTAAAGGAGTCAGGAGGAAACCATGTCGGAAAAGTTGAGGGACGCCGCCGAGAGCCACGAGAGCCACGAGGCGCCGCAGGAAGATCCTGAGCGCCTTCTGCCCACCGCCGAACAGGCCGAACCGCTACGCAAAGGCGAGGAAGATCCGGCCCAAAGGCTGGAATACGCGCGCGATGAGGTCCAGGAGGCCGAGGAGGCAGCCGGGCACGAGAACCCCCTGGACGAGCTTGAGGAAGCCAAGGGAACGGCCGGAACGGCCGCGCCGCGGTATGTAAGCCCCGAATTGAGAAAGGCCAACCTGGACCGCCAGTTGAGCTCCATACGACGCTCCTTAAGCGTCCCGGGGCGCACCCTGAGCAAGGTCATACACCAGCCCGTGATACGCGCCGTGAGCGAGCCTGCGGCCAAGACGATCAGCCGGCCCTCGGGCGTGCTGGGCGGCGGCCTGGTGGCATTCCTGGGGACCAGCGGCTATCTGTACCTGGCCAAGAGTTCCGGCATGCGATACAGCTACTTCGTGTTCATAGCACTGCTCCTCGGCGGTTTCGCCCTGGGGCTTATATTGGAACTGCTCATACATCTGGCCGTACGTTCCCGCCGTGCCCGCGGCGCCGCCCGCCGCTAGCTCCCCTTTTAAGAGGCCTGGCCGGGCTTGGTCGGGCGTAACGTGCCGTCACGGTCGATGAATATGGTGTCGTCCTGGCCCGTTTCCAGGTTAACGCTGTCTTCCGTCTTCGGCTTGGGGCGTTTCTTCAGCTTGGGCAAGGCTTCCTCGGGGGGCTTGTCCTGGGCAGGCGTATCCAGCTGCTGCTTAAGTTCGGCGGCTATCTGGTGGACCTCGCCTTCTTCCAGCTCGTTGCTGGAAATGTTGCGGGCCTTCTGCTGATTGGGCTGGGGTGCCGGCTGGGCGGAGGGTGGAGCGGGCGCGGCGGGCTGGTTCAGATGCGGCTGTTGGTAGGATGGCGGCGCCGTAAGGGGGGCGCGGGTCGGATCCATGGCGATGGCCGGGTGTGCCGGCTGGGGGGGCGCGGCCCTGGGCGGCTGGGCTGCCTGGGACGGAGGCGAAGGCTGGGCGGGCGGCGCGGCGCGGCGGGTCCGCCGGCGCTTATGCAGCCATTCGTCCAGGAACGAACCCTGGCCCGGCCGCGCCGCGCCGCCCGGCGCGGCGGGCGCCGGTGCACCCCCGGCCTTTGGCGGCAGCCCCTGGCCGTAGCCCGACAACCGTCCGGTAGCCTGGGCCCCGATGGTCTTCATCCGCTCGTTTATCTCTTTCTCGATCTCGGCCTTGGGCCGGCCGTGCTTGGCCGCCGAAAGCTGCTTAAGGGCCTGGAACAGGCGCGGGTTAGGCGTTCCCAGCGGCGGCAGGGTCACCATGCTGAACGGATTGGTCGGCACGCCCCCTATAAGGGTTCGCACGATGGTGTTGTAGTTAGGTACGCGCAGAAGGTCGTCGCCGTCGAAGGTTGGCTGAAAGTACTGGCTCAGCGATTCGACGTCGTTCTGGCCGATACGGAAAGCCACGATGGTGCCCATGTTACCGAAGACGGCATCGCGGATCTCCTGGGTAAGCTGAGTGGTGAACTGGTTGGCCACTATCAGGTTAAGGTGGTACTTCCTGGCCTCTGACATTATCGTCGCGAACGAGTCCGTGGAGAAGTTCTGGAACTCGTCCACGTACAGGCTGAAGTCCACGCGCTGGTCCTCGGGTATGTCCGACCGGCTCATGGCCGCCGCCTGGAATTTCATCACGAACACCATGCCCAGAAGCTTGGAGTTAAGTTCCCCGGTCCGGCCTTTGCTCAGGTTCACTAGCAGAATCTTCTTGTTGTCCATGATGTCGCGCAGATCGAACGCGCTCTTGGTCTGTCCGATGATGTTCCTCATCATCTCGTTACTCAAAAAGGCGCCGAATTTGCTGACGAACCAGCTGGTCACTTCGCCGAACTCGTTCGAGCGCTGGGAGGCCGGCATCTCTTTCTGCCAGAACTCCAGCACGTTCATGTCTTTGACGTGTTGTAGCTTTTGCTTCACAAAGGCCGGATCCCGGAATAATTTAGGTATATCGACGAAAGTACCCCCGTTAGGGTCGGCCATTATGGTGAGTGCCGCATTGCGGAACAGGTGCTCGTAGCGTGGGCCCATTATGCCTTGATGTTGTGGGTCGTACAACTTATAGAGCATGTTAAGGGCTTCCTGGATGAGGAAATCTTTCTGATCGGCCGTCTTATATTCGAACAAATTAAGGCCCATGGGGTATTCCATCTCGGCCGGCGAGAAGTAGATGACATCCTCCGTGCGCTCCTTGGGCACCATGGCCAGCAGGCGCTCCGCGGTATCGCCGTGCGGGTCCACGAAAGCGAAGCCGTTGCCGCTGAGCATATCCTGCAGGGCCAGGTTCTCAAGGAAGGTTGATTTACCTACGCCGGTCTGCCCTACCACGTACATATGGCGTTGGCGGTCGCCCAGGGCCAGCCTTATGGGTTTGCGGGCGCCACGGAACTGGTTGTACCCCAGCAGGAGGCCTTTCTCCGGTATGTTGCGCGGCCCGTCCACCTGCTTGGACTCCTGACGCCCCAGCTGGGAGGTGGGGATGTTGCGTTGGTCCGGAAAATGGAACAGCGTGGCAAGCTCCACCGAGTTAAGGATGTCCTTGTTCTGATGCTGGGGG
>DASUOD010000105.1:0-5428 GCA_036276795.1 Saccharimonadales bacterium (SeqCode) | reverse complement strand
TAGGTTCGTACGACTTAACGTCCGGCAACACTACGGGCAGTTGATCTTCAGGAACCGGCACTGCGCCGCACTTATCGCAGTGTATGACCGGGATCGGCGCTCCCCAATATCTTTGACGGCTGATGAGCCAGTCCCGGATCTTGTAGCTAACCTGGGGGGTGGCCAGTTGGTGATCCTCAAGATACTGAATAATCGCTTCTCTGTTCTCCCCCGCTACTTGGCCATGAAATTCTTCAGGTTCAGTCAGTAGCCCATTCTTCATGTCCGTATAGCAATACTTCAAATTGCGTACTTTTTCGGCCTCTTTTTTGTCCGCAGGAAATAGGACAGGCTTTAACCGGATGTCATATTTCTTTGCGAACCGGAAGTCGCGTTCATCATGCGCTGAACACTTCACTATTCCCGTACCGTAATGTGACAACGCATAGCTAGCGACCCATATGGGCAAATCACCGTTGCCCACGGGATCTTCTATGTAGCGTCCGGTGAAGATACCTTCGACATGTTCTTCGTCGGCGTAGCCTTGCGCGTCGCGCTTCTTCACCATCTTGTCGGCAAAGTCCAGGACCTTCTTCTCGTCGGGCGTACTGGCGACCAATTCCTTTAAGAATGGATGATCGGGGGCTATGACAACAAAGGTGTCGGCCGTAAATGCCTCAAAATGCGCAGAGAATGTCTGTATTTGCATATCGGTATCTTTGACTGGGGCCGTAAAGATCATGCCTTTGGATCGACCGATCCAGTTGCGCTGCATGGTCTTGATGGATTCGGACCAATTCAGATCATCCAGATCGTACAGCAAGCGGTCTGCGTAGTCGGTAATCTTAAAGAACCACTGCTTGAGCGATTTCTTTTCTACCACAGCGCCGCTGCGTTCGGCCTTGCCGTCTATGATCTGCTCATTCGCCAATACGGTCTTGTCTACCGGATCCCAATTGACCAAGGCCTCTTTCTGGTAGGCCAAACCTCGTTTCATCAGCAATAGGAAGAACCACTGCGTCCATTTGTAATACTTGGGGTCGGTGCTGTCGATCTCGCGCGACCAATCGTAGCTGAAACCCATCTGCATGAGCTGTTTACGGAAGCGGTCCGTATTTTCGTCTATGGCCTGGCGCGGGCTGATCTTATTCTTGATCGCATAGTTCTCGGCTGGCAGGCCGAAGGCGTCCCAACCCATGGGGTGCAGGACGTTGTAGCCGCTCATTCGGGCGTGGCGGGCTATGGCGTCGCCGATGGTGTAGTTGCGCACATGGCCCACGTGCATGGCCGCGCCGCTCGGGTACGGGAAGTATTCCAACACGTACTTCTTGGGCTTGGCGCGGTCCTCCGTGGCCTGATAGATCTTATCGGCCTCCCATCTCTTCTGCCACTTGGGCTCAAGCTCCTTGGGGTCGTAACGCTTCATAACAGATTACATTGTAGCAGAGTCGCGCTCTTCGGCATGAAGGTGAGCTATAAGGTTGCGTACTACGAAATAAGCAGACGCCAGACTTATCAGGTATGCCATCAGCGTGCCAGTGTAGATTCCAAACCGGGGGTAAAGGTAGTAGATCGCTATGCAGTAAACAACGGTGTTGATACCGCCGCTAATCATCAAGGGCGCTGACGTCGCCCTGGTGAACTTAGGGCCCTGGGCAAAATAAAGAATGGTGAAGGTAGATAGATACATCGCCGGGAAAGCCGCGAATATGCCGCCTACTATTTCGCCCGCGTACTTGCTTATAATTACCGCGGAAGCGATGATCAAGCCCGCGAACAGCGAGCGTCCCATAAGTTGCGCGGTCGTGAACCTGACGCGTGGCAGTTCGTGGTTCCGCAGACTTATCCTCTTTGCTATAAGCCAGCATAATACGGTAAGCCCGGCAAGCCATATGGATAAGCTGATAGTCCATGAATCCAGATGGAAGAGTACGAGCGCGCCCATGGCTATTAGCCAGAATATCCCGGCCAGGGACATGGTCTTCAGATAGCCGCGGTCAGAGTTGACGGCCAATAACAGAAGAAAATAGCTGTTTATTATGAACGCGGCCGGAGTCACTATGGTAGCTTGGACGGCAAAGTCCGGACCCTGGTTCAGGGCTATGAAGAAAAGGGCTATGAAGACCGTGGAGGGCAGGCCGCCGATTATACCGCCTGAACGGCTACCGAACCTTTCGGCTATCACGGAAACGGACATGAGCCAGACGCCACCTACGAGGAACGAGGCAATTACCCGCAACCAGAAATCGTCCACCTTACTCCCACTCCGTGGTGGCGGGGGGCTTGTTGGTGGCATCCAGGAAGACCTGGGTGATGCCCGGCACTTCCTTAAGGATGCGTTCCGCGATATCGTTCAGGAAGCCTTCGGGCAGGTCGCGGCCAGGAAGCATGGCCTGGACGGTCATGAAGGTGCTGGTGGTGACGGGCCGGAGGACTATGGCGCGCTCGCCAGGTTTGCCGAATGAAAGAGGCAACAGTACGACGGGGAATTGTTTGATGTCGCCCAGCAGATCCTTGGCACGCATGGCCTCGAACACGATGCGGTCGGCATGGCGAAGCTGTTCGCGGACGTCGGCCGTCAGCAGTGTCTTGGTAACCGTATGCTTATCGAGGTTTCCGGGCGTGAGCGCGTAGATGACCCGGTTGATGCTGCCGCGGAAGTGGGCCGGCAGGTCATGCGCCAGCTTGGCCAGATCGTCGCCCTTCAAGTTAGCGTTTTCCAGGGCGATGACCGAGAGATGTGAACGCTCGTCACCGCCCACACCTACGCTTCTTATAGGCAGAAGGTGCCCTTTGGTCTTGCTAGGCTGGGAATCCAGGAATTGCTGGACTTCATTCTGCTCCTCGTGGGGTTCGACAAGGTCCTTGGATTCATCCGAGCAGATGATACGTATGGCCAGACCGGGACCGGGATAAGGCTGGCGTTCTACCAGCTCTTCGGGCAGCCCCAGTTGACGGCCCAGTTCGCGGACCTCGTCCTTGAACAGATCGTCGATCGGTTCGATGAGCATGCCGGCAGCCTTAAGTTCCTGGACTTCCTGGACCTGGTTGTGATGCGTCTTGATGGTCATGGTATGCGTATCGCCGGTGCTATGGCCGCTTTCTATGCGGTCGGCCGCGTTGGTGCCCTGCAGCAACAAAGCTTCTTCAAGCTTAAGCTCGGCCACCAGCCGGTTCTGGATGTCTATGAAGGTCTTGCCGATGATCTTGCGCTTTTCTTCGGGATCGGTGATTTTGGTGAGCGGCCCGATCTTTTCGCCGTCGATATTCAGGGCCGCCTGTTCGAAGTCTTTGACTGCATCCACCTTTTTCACGGGCAGGCCGGCGGCCTTCAGCGCTTCGATGACCATGTCGTCTTCGTCGCGCATGAAACCGCTGTCTATGTAGTAGGCGTGCAGGCGGTCCTTGGGGATGACGGCCGCCGCCAGCGTAGCGGCCACGCTGGAGTCCACGCCCCCGCTCACGAAAGCTATGACGTGCCGGCCGCCGGCCTGTTCCTCTATTTGCTTATGCTTGGTCTTGATCATGGATCTCAGCTGTTCTTCCAAGAAGTTTTCGTCCGGTTCCAGACCGGCTATGCCTTCCAGGAAATTCTTGAACAGCTGGTAGCCTTCCGGGGTATCGTCAAAGACTTCCGGATGGAACTGTACGCCCACTTTATTGGCTTGGGCTATGGCAGAATAAGCGATGGAGCCGTCGCTCATGGTGTGCGAACCTATGGTCTGGAAATCCAACGGCACCTTGGTGACGAAATCGCCGTGCGTGAACAGCCCGGTAAAGTCTTTCTTTATGCCTTTGAATAGCGGATGCGACGTATCCACCATGGTGGTTATACGGCCGTCCTCGCGTATGGCGTTCTTCGCTACCTGCCCGCCGTGAGCCGTCACCATGGATTGCATGCCGTAGCAGATGCCGAGTAATGGCAAAGGGCTTTGCCAGATATGGCTGTCGGGCTGGGGCGCCGTTTCCTCGTGCGAAGAAGCCGGGCTGCCAGAGATGATGATGGCGTCGTATTTGCCCTCTATCCGGTCGCGCGGCGTGTCCAGAGGCAGGACGTCGGCCGGGAACCCTTGGCGTATAGCCGCTTTGCGTACCAGGTCCACGTATTGGCCGCCGGCATCGAGGATTGCAACGCGGTGCATTACCTGGATTATATCAGATTTCACCCCGGGTTTATCCGCAAAAATCCTTGATGGCCTGAAGCGTGCGGGTGAAGACCGCGGGGTCGGATTCGAGCAGCGTCATGCGGAAACCATGGACATCGGCGTTGAAACCGGTGGTAAGCGGCACCGTGCAGATGCCCGTGGCGGCCATCAGATGATGGCAGAACCGCTTGTCGAAACTATCTTCGGGGATGTCTGCCAAGGCCGCGTCGAGCAATTTCTGGGCCTTGGGGTTGGCCGCAGACTTGGTAACGCCCCGCCTCACGAATTCATCCGTGAAGGTCACCGGCAGGTAGAACGCGCCCTTGGGCTGGACGACTTTCAGGCTCGGGCTTTCGCCAAGTATGCCTGCGGCCTTCTCGGCCCTGGCCTTATATATGGCGCGGCGCTCGTACAGATGATCGCGGTAGCGTTTGTCGCCGAATATGGACGGGAACACGGTCTGCGGCAATGTGGTCGAACAGACTTCGGCCATCTTGGCCTCCTCTATGGACTGGATGTAATGGGCGAAGCCTTCATCCTGGTCGACGTTGTAAAATTCCGCCCAGCCGCACCGGCTTCCGGGCCAAGGTATCTCTTTGGACAATCCGCGCATCACCACCGTGGGCACGTCCTCCGCCAGTTCGGCCATGGGCGTGAAATCACCTTTCACATAAGCCAGGTTGGAGTATATCTCGTCGGCTATGATGAACAGTTCGTATTCCTTGGCTATGGCCAGGAATTCCTTCAATATCTCCTGCGGATAGACAGCGCCCGTGGGGTTGTCGGGATTGATGATGAGCAGGCCGGCGATCTGCGGGTTCTCCGCGACCTTGCGGCGCACCTCCTCCATGTCCGGCAGCCAGCCCCTGTCCGGGTGCAAGCCATAGGTTATGTGCGGCGAATGCCCGTGCGCGGCCTCGATGGCAGCGTGCGTAGGATAGGCCGGGTTCGGGCCCATCACGCGGGCGTCCGGGTTAAGCCAGGTGTACAGTTTGTTTATGGCGTCGCCCAGGCCGTTGAAGAACAATACGTTCTCCGGGTCCAGGTGGGCTTTGCCCTGACGGGCGCGCTGGTCGGACAGGAACTGCCGTGCGTCCTGAAGGCCTTTGGTGGGCGAGTATCCATAGGACTCGTTCTTCTGTACCTCCTTGACTATAAGCTCGCGTATCCATTGCGGCACTTGCTCGCCCTTGGCTATGGGGTCGCCGATGTTTTCCCAGGTTATGTCTATGCCGGTATCCTGTAGGGCTTCGGCGAACTCGACTATGCTGCGTATCTCATAATGCAGCTCCCCCGCCCCAGGA
>DASUOD010000104.1:0-6787 GCA_036276795.1 Saccharimonadales bacterium (SeqCode) | reverse complement strand
GGTCGAACTTGCCACCGGAAATCACGCAGACTTCGAACTTCTCCAATAGCTGGCACAGCAGTTCGGTCATGCGGTCTTCGGCCGGCGACTTGCTGTCGGCCAGCGTCCCGTCCAGGTCGAATGCTATGAGTTTCTTCATTTCGCCTCCTTGCCGTTATGCCTGCCGTTTACCCGTTTGCTCACTTCGCCCACCTTTTGGGCGTAAGTCTTGTTCGTGACCAATATGCCGTGCTCGGTCGCCACCACGGCCACGTTGTCCAAACCTATCACGGCCACCGGCAGGTCCTGTTCGTTGCGAACGTAGCTATTGGACACCTGCTCCAGCTCCACGTTGCCGCCATAATGATAATTGCCGTTATCGTCCTGTTCGCTCACGCCATGCAGGTCGTGGAACGATCCTATGTCCAGCCAGTCGAACGCGGCCGGCACCACCAGGCCGTCGTCTACCTTTTCGGAAAGCGCCTTGTCGATGGCCTCGGACTCAAAGCCTAAGTAAGTTTCTTTGTCGTCGGAACTCTTCAATAAGGCCTGGTAATCGTCCCACAGCCGCTTGTTCCTGGACTTTATCTCGCGTTCCAGGGTGGAACGGGTGGATATCAGGTAGCCTGTGTTCCAAAGGTAGTCGCCGCTCCTGAAGTAGTGCGTGGCGGTCTTCTTGTCGGGCTTCTCGACGAACTGTTTCAGTTCGAACACCTGCTTGAACCCCTCCGGCAGGCGGTCGCCTTTTTCCATATATCCCAGGCCGGTAGAAGCGTACGTGGGTTCCACGCCCACGAACACTATCCTGTCCCTTTCTTCGGCCAGCTCGCCGGCGTGCCTGGCGGTAGTGGCGAAACCGCGCAGATCCCGGATTATATGATCGGACCACAGGAAGAATATCGCCTGGTCGTCCAGGCCGCGCTCCTTTATGGCCTTCAGGGCAAGCAGGAAGCACGACGCCGTACCCCGGCGTGCCGGCTCGATCAATATGTTCTCTTCGGGGACTTCGGACAGCTGTTCGACCACGTGGTCGGAATGCGAAGCCTCGGACACCACGAATATGCGCTCCGGATCGGTCAGCTTGCTGACCCGGCCGTAGGTATTCTGCAACAAGCTGTTCTCGTTCGTCAGCTTGAGCAGATGCTTAGGGTAGTTATGTGTCGAGAGGGGCCATAGGCGGGTACCGGACCCGCCGGCGATAATTACGACTATCATGCAGTTAAATGATAGCAAAAATCCCTGCCGCCTGCCACGCTTGCACGGGCCGTGTCGCAGGGCCGTAGGGCCGCAGGTCGGCGGGACGCATGGGCGATCGCACATCTTCTTCGGGGTCCCCGAGCCCCATGACTATATGTTGACATGGTCTGACCCCTGTAAGGGTGGTGTCATATCCGCTACGCGTCGCAATCATAGTGTTTATTGCGATGTGTTGAGGATATGACATGGGGCTGCCCCTGTTACAACATGACAATATGTTGACATAGGGCTCGGCGGCTTCAGCCGTAGTGTACGTTTGCGGCAAGTTATCAGGCGGAAGCCTTGAGTCGTCTGGCGATTTCTTCGACCTGAATGGCAGACCGCTTCTTGACCTCCGGCAGGTTCTTGGCCAGCTTCTGGCGCACACCGGCCTGCCGTTTTTCCAAAGCTTCGAACCGCCGCTCCAGATATTCAAGGTTCAGTTCGCCCAAGCCGAATGCCCATTCTTCCAGGCCGAACATTTCCAGGACCTCTTTATACTTATGGCTCCAACCGATGACCAGCGTAGGAACTTCCATGGCCAGGGACGAGACCATGGCATGGAAACGCGAAGCCACGAACAGGTCGCAGCGGCCGATGATATAGCGGAGCTCCTGCGACGGAAGCTCCTTGTCGATGAACAGGCACTCTTCCGGCTTAGCGATCCCGTCGTAGATTTCGCGGCATAAGGGCAGGTCGTTGTTATGCGTCTTGCCGGTCCCTGCGCGGGCGCTATGCGGCACCAGCAGTACGCGGTAGCCGCGGCCTGCCAGGTAGTCGATGAACGCAGCCATCATGCCCGTGTAATCCTGGCCGGCGGCTTCGGCCTTCTTCTTCAGGACGACGCTGGGCGAAACCCCTACCACCCTAGAACCCCTGAAGAAACCGGGGTCGAAATGCTTGCGAGCCGCCCGCTTCTCGGTCTCGGTAAGTTCCAGCAGGAACGCATAGTCGGCCCCGGCTACGATGTTCTTAAGGCCTAGGCCCGCCAGGTAGCCATGGGTTACAGAGCCGCGCGAGACTATCAGCGCCATCCTGGGCAGGAAGATCCGGGCCGCGGTACGGTTGATGCGGCCATTAAAAGGCCCCAGGGCCTGGGCGCACTTTACTACCGGCGTCCCGACCAACAGGGCCGGCAATATGCTGGCGACGTTATACAGTAGGAACTTCTCGCGGCCGTCCACGAAGGTTATGCCGCCCTGGTCCAGCAGAACATCGGCTTCGGCCAGCTCTTTTATGGCCGCTGAATGACTCCTGATAAAACCACGTAGCGGAGGTAAAAGCTTATAAGCCAGCGCCAGGGGGTTGATCACCAGCCCCAGGTGCAGCGGCGTGGCCTTGAGCACGGTAAGTTGCTTATAAGTGTTCTGGCCCCGTTCGATTTCGGGCGGCACGTAGCTGAACAACGTGAAAGTAGCTTCAGGGTACCGGGCGCCGATGGTCTGGATGGAACTTTCCAGCATGGCGGCCGCGCCTTTGTTGCCCGACAGGGTCGAGCCGATGACGGCTATCTTCATGCCGCCCCCTTCCGCCTGGTCATCACCGCGTACACCAGCGCGAGCACGCCGTCCGCCACCGTGGCGTACAGGCGGGCGGCCAGCGACAGGGCGATGGCTATTTCCACCGGGAAGTAGTGGCTCGCCAGCAATACGATGATGCCCTCGCGCACTCCCAGGCCGCTCGGTACGAAGATTGCCAACAGTCCGATTATGCCGGCCAGTATATAGATGGCGCTCAGGCCCACGTAAGCCCCGGCCGGCACGCCGATCATGGAAGCCACCACGCACAGGAAGGCCGCGGCCGTTATCAGGCGGGGTACGGCATATTTAAGGGTGTACGTGGCCAGCTGCCCGGTGCTCAAAAAGTAGTCCCTGTCCACCGATTGCCCCCGCAGTCTGCCGAAAACGAAGTTAAGCACCCTGTAGAAGACGTTCTGGTTCAGCACCAGCACCAGCGGTATTATCAGCAGCGCCGGCAAAAAGCTGGACAGGCTTTCGGAAACCCTGTCGTGCAGGAGTATCACCACTATGGGCAGGGACAGGGCTACGGAAGCTATGGCCAGGAAGGCGTTCTCGTAAATGAAGGTGATGGTTATGAGCTTCTTGCTGTAGCCGTGCCTGACTCCCCAGGCTATCTTGCTGACGTACGACCCGGCCTGCCCGGGTATATATTTAAGAAGCCATGACAACAACTGCACCCTCACGGCTTCGCGCCCGGGTATGGGGCGGCCCGATACCGAATCCACTATATTGCCCCACAGCATGCCCGAAGACACCACCGCCAGCGCGAACAGCAGTACTCCGGCGATAGCCCAGCCGTCCAGGCCCAGGTCGACGCCCTCCAGGTTGTGCCAGTTATCAACGAGCGCTTTGGTAAAGAAGTAAGCGGTCGCGCCTATGACCGTCCACGCGGCTACCAGACGCAATCTTTTACCGGAAAGCATCAGCTGCCGCCCAAGTCGTTATAACTGCGGAAGACGTCCAGCGACTTCTTCTGCGAGAACGCCACCATGCCTTCCGGATCGGCGTAGCCCACGGCTATCAGCATTATCACCCGCTCGTCGTCGGCCAGGTGCAAGGTCTTCTGCATCTTCCGCTCCAGCGGCTCGAAGTCCGGCCAGTTTATGGGGCTGGAGCTTAAGCCCAGCGTTTCCAGCGCCAGCATGAAGGGCATCACGGCCAGCGACGCGTCCACGTAGATCACATGCCGGTCGCGGGGGCTGAAGTAGCTGTGCAGTTTACCCACCACTACGATTATCGTGGGTATGTTATGGGCGTAGCCGGCGGCCCCGAACGGTATCCCGGCCACCTTCTTGACCATTTCGGGATCGTCAAAGATACGGAATTCGTAAGGCATGCGGTTGCAGGCCGTCGGCGATTGCCGGCCCACCATCAGGGCCTTGTCTATAAGATCGCGGGGAACCTTCTTGGGCAGGAACCAGCGTACGGAGCGCCTTTGCAGGCTCAGGTTGAGCAATTCATCGTAGCTGGCCTTGCTGCGCGCGGCCTTGGCACGGGTATAAGGCACCTTCTTTTCCTGCGATCCGGGGTTATAAAGCTCGTCCGTCGCCTCGAATTGCTTGCGCGCCCGGTCCACCCCCTTGTCGCCGCCCTTCTTCACCGCGTCGAAATACTGCTGTAATACGTTGTGCGCCCAGTCCAGCTCGTACTGGTCGATCACGCCGTCGTCCACGCTGCCATCATCACTATCCTGACCACCACAATACTGGTTGACCGCCCTTTCATAGAACTCCACGGTCTCGCCGATGTAATCACGCGCGAAGACCGGCCGCCGGGGCCTCATCAGCAAGCCCTTTTCCAGCCGGTGGGTGTTGCGTCGCAGTTCGGTGTGCGTACGCCTTTGCTTGCTAAGATTGCGGTAATAGTTGCGCCGGCCGCTTAAGACCGCGTACTGTTCGCGGCTGAACGTAAAGAACGCCGGCCAATGATAAACCACGCTCGTGATCCTGTTAAGGCTGCCTATGGAAAGCACGACTTTGTTAACGAATTCATACGTCTTCCTTATAAAAGGAACACTTAGCAGGAACTTTACAAGCTTCTTTAACTTCTTCATGCGCAGTAGTGGATATTATAATCCGTTCCTGGCAAAAAAACTACGGATTATCCCTGTTGGGCAGGCCGCTGATCGTTCCGTCCGGATTGATTATGCCGAGCAGTATGGTGTCGGTCCGTGTCTGGGCGACCCTGGGCGGAGTAGTATACGTGGATTCGATCTGTTGATAGCTGAAGGTGATGGCGCTGGTAAGGCTTGCCGTCGTATCGATCAGGCGGATGTCCTGCTTGTATACTCCCACTACCGGCTCGAACCCATTGGCGCGGGCGGCCTGGGAAGCCGCAGCCAATTTCTGGTTGTTGATGACGTCCAGATTGAAGACTTTCGTTCCGTAGCCTTCCGAAGGTATGCCGCATAGCGTCTTAGTAGGCTCTACGAACCTTGCCCTGGCCGTGCCGACCCACAATATGGCGGACTTTTCAGGCGCTTCCTTGCAGACGGCTTTTACGGGAGCGTACCAGGTATTTTCCCGGACCCTTAAAAAGGGCAGGCTGATGAACAGCGGACCTATGAGGATTAACGCGACTAAGGCCGTGATGACGGCTTTGCCCCGCACATTACGGCCCAGATGCCGGCGCGCGTACAACCATTCCAGGGCCAAGGCACCGAACACGGCCACGCCTGGCAGTATGACCGGCAACAACCTTCTGGATCCCCAGGGCTGATCCGGGAATATGCTGGGCCTGATCAGATAGAACAGCGCTGTGCCGCCAATCACGAATACTGCCGGCAACAGCAATAGGTTTTTAGCCTTGGAGGCCCGGCCGGCGGCATACGCCAGGCCGAACGCTCCCAAAGCCGCCATCACGGGGCCCAGATACCATACGAGCCAATTGACCGTCTGTTCGGAAAAGTTCCTGCCCGTTTCGCCGCCTACCGTGACACCACCGATGCCGTGTCCCGTATACCACAAAGGACGGCTGGCCAGCGCCAGCGCTATAGCTACGACGGCGGCCCACACGGCCTGCGCGCGCCAACCGCGCGTCTTCCCATCCAACCAGCGCAGCAATCCCGTGCGCCAGGCCAAAGCCACAAGAACGGTTCCCGCGACGGCTAAGAATGCCAGCAGCATGAACTCAGGCTTTATGTTCTCGGCCTGGCTGGTGTAGTAATCGCCGGAGAGCCGTGCTACGTCCACGAACCCAAGGGCTCCGATCACGCCGGCGCCAAGCACGAAGGACGCCATCGCAGCCAGGTTCCGCTTCCTGTCAGGCGCGTGGCTAAGGGCTAGCATGACGGCCAGGAAGGCGGCCAACCCCGCCAGGGTCAGGTAGGCGTCTATGCGCGTAAGCGCGCCGGCGGCGGCTACTATCCCGGCGGCCAACCACAGACCCAGGCCTTTATTTTTTTGCGCCAGCCACACCAAGGTAAGCGCGCCAAAGGTGAACGCGGCAGCTAGCGGCTCCGTGTAAGTGTCGCGCGAAAAGTAGAGCATGGGCAGCGAGAGCGCCAGGGCGCCGGCGGCCACCAGTGCCCATCTGGGCCTTACCAGCTGCCTGGCGAACCCGTAAACTGCCAGCAGGGCTATGCCGCCCAGGAGCACGTTGATGCGTCCCATGCCTTCCACGCCGATTACCTTGCCGCTCAGACCCAGCAAGGCCGGTAGCAGGTGTTGCCCCTGGGCGTTCAGCTTGGAGTCGTCACGCACATCCGTCGAAAATCCGCCGCTATAGCCGGCTATGGCCGGGTCAGCACCGAACACATCCGAGGCGGGCGGCCGTAGATCGTCGTGGCTAGTAAGCCGCGCACCGGCGACCGTATAGACCCCCGGGTCCCTGTTGGTCAGGAAATGTTGGGCTGCGAAGAACATATTGAACAGCACCCAGGCGGAAACGCCCGCTATGGCCAGAACGTTGCACAGCTTCCTTTCGGGTCTGTCTGACCCCTCGGCCCTTAAGACCCTGGTTATAGGTATGCATATGAGCGCGGCAGCCAGCAGGCCGAGCGGCCACACGAACGGGCCGCGGAAATGTCCCAATAGTAAAAAGAATACGGCTAC
>DASUOD010000103.1:0-5290 GCA_036276795.1 Saccharimonadales bacterium (SeqCode) | reverse complement strand
GTCCTTCACGAAAGGCTGGTCCAGCAGGCAGCGCTCGGCGAAGTGTTTCTTCACTTGGCCTTCCACGATCTTGTCTACCATGCCGGCCGGTTTGCCCTCGGACTTGGCCTTTTCGGAGAATTCTTTCTTCGCTTTGTCGGTCTCGGCGGCCGGGACGTCGTCCACGGAAACATATTGCGGCGCCGAAGCTGCTATATGCATGGCCAGATCCTTCACCAGGTCTTTGAACACGTCGTTGCGGGCCACGAAATCGGTCTCGCAGTTGACTTCCACCAGCACGCCGATGCGGCCGTCGTGGTTGTAGCTGCCGACCAGGCCGGCCCTGGCCTCGCGTTCGCCGCGCTTCTCGGCCTTGGTCAGGCCCTTCTTGCGCATGGCCTCCAACGCTTTGTCGAAGTCACCTGCGGCTTCTTCCAGCGCCTTCTTGGCATCGGTCAGGCCGACACCGGTCAGGCTCTTGAGCCTTTTTACCTGTTCTATATCAACTTTCATCCTTCTCCTCCGTCTTTGCATCCTCTTTCTTGCTTGCGGGTTTAGCCTTGGCTTTGGCCTTGCCTGTCAGGATGGCATCCTTGACGTAGCCGACCATCAGCTCGATGGTCTTCACGGCATCGTCGTTCGAGGGTATGGGGTAAGTGACCAGGCTGGGGTCGGCGTTGGTGTCGACCAGGGCTACTATGGGAACCTTCAGCTTGGCGGCCTCGCGCAGGGCGTTGGCATCATGGACGACGTCCACGATGAATACCGCGCCCGGGCGGGCGTTCAGTTCCTTCACGCCGCCGTACATGTGGTTCATCTGGTCGATCTCTTCCTGGAAGCGCTGGACCTCGAGCTTGTTGTACTTGTTGGCGAGTTCGCCGCCGGCCATGCGGTTTTCCAGGTCCTGCAGGTGCTTGACCCGACCGCCCATGGTATTCCAGTTGGTCAGCATGCCGCCCAGCCAGCGTTCGGTCACGTAAGGCATGCCGGTCTCGATGGCGGCCTGCTTGATTATGCCTTGCGCCTGGCGCTTGGTGCCGACCAGCAGGATCTGCTTGCCGGCGGCGGACGCGTCGGTTAAGAAGTCCAGGGCCTCGCCCAATTTTTCGACCGTCTTGGTCAGGTCGATTATGTGCGTACCGCCCCGCTTGCTGTGTATGTACGGCGCCATCTTGGGGTGCCAACGCTCGGTCTTATGGCCGAAGTGCGCTCCGGCCTCCAATAATTTCTTGATATCTACCTGTGCGGCAGCCATATTTGCTCCTTACTCTTCGGCCAGGGAGCTCCATGAAGTCCTGCGCGGATCATTCCGGAGAGGATCAAACCCCTAGCCTGCTTGATTGATAGTGCGATAATTGTAACAGATGGGCTTGTCAGCCACAACCCCGTTTGCTATAATCAGCACGTTAACAATTCAGGAATATAAAGAGTGCAGCGAGAGACCTAGCTCGACGACCTGCCGGCAACCAGCCCCATTTGGCATTGGTGCCCCATCTAGCCCGGTGAGGGGAAAGATATTGGACTTGCGCCTGCCTTTCCCCCATACCCGGAGAAAGGTTTTTTAATGTCCGAGGTGGCATTGGCTACAGCAGAACCAGCAACCGTCCCGAACGAACCCGCCGTAGTAGATGGCGGTCGTGTAGCGGTATCCAGACACCTTGCGCTGGTGGAGCCAGAGGCATATTCCTCGGGCCTCGTGGGCGAAGAAATCTCTGTGCTATCACATATATCCCAAGGCAACACGCTGGGTCAGGTAGCCGAGGAGTTGGGCGTCGGGAAAGATGAGGTCATATACTGGCGCGGCAATGCCATGTCAAAGTACCGCTCCGGCAGCGTGACAGCGACCGTTAACGAGGCCTTAAGGGACGGTAGTATACCCGTGGAAGTATCGCCTGATCCGGAAACGGCAGCCCGGCTCACCCCGCTAGACAAAAGGGTGTTGGAGCTATACGCCAAGGGAGTTACAAACCATGACCTGGCCGGCCAGATAGGCAAGCCCGTGAAGGTCGTGGAAAGGTATCACGACGGACTGCTGGAACGAATCGGCGCGTGGAAACGCCCACATGCTATGAGGCGCATGTACGAACTCGGCATCTGGCAAACCGACCAGAGTCATTAGACAAAAATCATTATTGATGTTAGAGTACACCGATTGCTAGTTACATCGATCAAGGAGTCTTTCCGTGTCAGTAGAGTTCGTAGGCAATGCTAATGTACAACACGTAAGGTCAGAAGATGGCTCATTCGCCTCCATGTTATCAGCCGTAAGCGGTGCCAGCATCGCCGAAGCCTCGCGCATGGCGGACGGAAGAAGAGAAATACCGTTGGCCGGCTCCCTGGTCATAGCACAAAGGTTGCGTGAAGTAGCTGATCCGGAAACGATGATGAAGCTAATGGAGGTGGAGCTTAATGCAAGCAAGGCCGTGGCCCTGCGCTGCGACCGCCCCGAAAGCCAGACCGATGACAGTCGCTGGAGGCTATTGACCGGCTATTATGTGTTGGACGGTGCACGAAGCTCATATATACATACGATCGACCCCAGGGATGAACAGCCAGGGCAGCTTAGGAGAGCCGCGATCGTGGAAACGATGGGGAGCGCTTCCAAGGTTCTGGCATACGCCTTGAGCACGGCCGAAGCATAGCCATAATAAAAGCTCATGTAATTGACGCTTTTTTATTTTGACCGCCACCTAACAGATGTGATAAGATGGACCGACATGAAAAAAGGACTTCATCCGGATAACTACCAGCTGATGGTGTTCGAGGACCTGAACAACGGGTTCCGCTTCCTCACGCGCTCCACTGCCAAGGCCGAAGAGACCACCAAGTGGGAGGACGGCAAGGAATACCCGCTGGTAAAGGTCCATATAACCAGCGCCTCGCATCCCTTCTTTACCGGCGAGGAACGCATCCTCGACATCGAAGGCCGCGTCGACAAGTTCAAGGCCCGCGCCGCTGCTGGCGCCGCCTCAAAGGATAAGCGCGCCAAGGCCGCCGCGAAGGCCGCCAAACGCCAGGCCGCCAGGGTCGAAAAGGCCGAAGCCCAGGCCGAGAGTACCAAGCCTAAGAAGTAAACGACTGGCTTAGTGCTTTGATCGCTTAAATTCTACGCCAGCCGCTTCCAGCACGTGTGCAGCAGCTTGATCGGCTAGTTGGGCGGATTCAACGATAGCTTTATCTCTCTCGCCTTCGATATACCGACCATTGCGGGTAACCTGTGCCACAGGGGCACTGGAAGGACGTCCTGCTTCAATATTAGCTTCACGTATGGCGTCCATGTGCGGTTTTTCGGCAAGCGCGGCATCATGTGCTAGGTCTTTGTCTATCTCGCGCATAGGATATGCGCGTTTGCGAGCTTCATCAATCTTTTGGGCTATTGTAAGCTTAACGGTCTCGGCCGCCTCATGATCCTCTTGACGCTCGCCTGGACCTCTACTTACGACATCGCCGGCAACAGATATTCGATCCTCTGCAGATGGTCCTTCAATACCGGCGAATATCTTATCTTTCGGTGAAGCTGTAGCAGACGCGTGAATCTGGGCCCAAGCGGACTGTTCAGTGCCATACGGATCAGCTATTGTTACCTCGACCGTGTCGGTAAGCACTCCGTCTTCCTCGGGGCTAATGGGTACGTTACCAGGTCCAACATCTTTGGAACGAAACAAACGGATTTCAGTTCCATTCTCTTCCCTGAATCTGGTCCGGTTTGTGTGAGGGTGGTTCTCGGAAGGGATAGCGCTTACGGCGTCCACAATTGCCCGGTCGCCTTCGGAAAGCGGGCCCAGCCATTGTTCAACCTGCTCCGTACGCGGGTCGGCGGTGGGATTGGGTTCCTGGAGGGCTTCAGTTGTTGGCATTTTTTTATCCTTGGTTGTTTTTGTTTTTGATTCGACTGGACTACACTATAGCAAAATTCGTTGATTTTGTCAATATTAAACAGAGGTGGTATAGTTAATGATTATGGATAAAAAAGAGCGCGAACTGCGCGAAGAGCTGAAGGAACTGGACGTCGAGTTACAGGATCCGGCGGTCTTTAGCACGCCTAAATACCCCAAGCTAGCCAAACGCAAAGCCGGGCTGGACGAGGTAATCGGCCTGTTTGACGCCAGGAAGAAGCTGGCCAAGAACAAGGCAGCCGCCGAAGAGCTCCTTAGCAATCCGGACGCCGAGATGCAGATGATGGCCCAGAGCGAATTGGAGGGGTTGGCCAAGGATATGGCCGCTAACGAAGAAAAGCTGCGCGAAGCACTGACACCGCGGGACCCTAACGACGAACGCGACGTGATCATAGAGATAAGGGCCGCGGCCGGCGGCGACGAATCTTCCCTGTTCGCCGGCGAATTGTACCGCATGTATTCGCGCTGGGCCGAGAAGCACGGCTTCAAGACCGAGCTCATCAGCGAAAGCCCGTCCGAGGCCGGCGGCTTCAAAGAGATCGTCTTCGCCGTCCGCGGCGGCGAAGCCTACAAGAATCTTAAGTTCGAGGCTGGCGTGCACCGCGTCCAGCGCGTGCCCGTGACGGAGAGCCAAGGCCGCGTACATACCTCCACCGCCACCGTCGCGGTATTACCCGAAGCCGAAGAATCAGATGTAGAAATCGACCCGAACGATCTGCGGGTAGACGTTTTCCGCAGCGGCGGCCACGGCGGCCAGTCCGTGAACACCACCGATTCGGCGGTACGCATCACTCACCTGCCTACCGGTCTGGTCATAACCAACCAGGACGAGAAATCCCAGATCAAGAACAAGGCCAAGGCCATGAGCGTCCTGCGCTCGCGCCTGTTGCAGATGAAGATCGAAGAGGAGCAGAAGGAGCTGTCCGACGCCCGCCGCAAGCTCATCGGTTCCGGCGACCGTTCAGAGAAAGTGCGTACCTATAACTTCCCCCAGGACCGCATCACCGACCACCGCATAGGCTACAGCCGCTCAAACATCGACGGCGCCCTGGACGGCGACATAGACGACCTGATAGAACGGTTGCAGGCCGCCGAGCACGACCTACTGACACAGTGAGGGTTAGCGCGGAGCCTGCTCAGTCCCGGGTGCCTGGGGGATGACCGGTCCGCGGGAGACCACGTCCTGCTTGATGGGCAAAGTGCGCACCTGCTCCGCTATCTCGGCCAGTTCCGGTGAATCAGGCGCTATATTACGGACAATCTGAGCCCAGCCCCAGGCACCTTCATGGCCTTCGGGCATGCGAGGGATATCTTTTGCTACGACCTCACGTACTTCACGCACTACAGGTTCAGCGCCGAAACGGCTCATGTCAGTGATGTCGTATTCTCGTTTATGCTCGATTACTTCACTTCCC
>DASUOD010000102.1:0-6123 GCA_036276795.1 Saccharimonadales bacterium (SeqCode) | reverse complement strand
TCTTCGGCGCTCTTCGGGTAATAGGAAGTAGCGATGATCCTGCTATCCGGGAACACGGACACATAGAAGTCAACGGCCTCTTTGGCGTTGCCGTCGAACCATAGGTTTGGCGTGATTTTCTGCGACATACAGGCGCATTATACACCCGCTAACCCAAAGTCAATGTGGGATATTTCCGTTGCCGTTAAGCCGCAGCCGCTTGAAGGGACCTGATCGCATCCGCCAGCTCCGCAGGCGAAGTGACAAGGGCGTCCGGTTCGTGGGCGGCCAGGGTTTTAGCGTCCTGGAAGCCCCAGGCTACGGCCACGCATTGCACGCCTGCTTTTCGGGCGGCCTCTACGTCGCGGCCTTCATCCCCTACGTATACGCAGTGTTCGGCGAGCAAGCCCTCTCTTTTTATAAGGTTGGTCAGCCTCCTGGCTTTGCCGAACATGCCCGCCCCGCCGTGGATGTCCCGCATGCTGGCGGTCAGGTCGTGGCGATCAAGCAGCGTCCTTATGTTTTCCGCGCTGTTGGTGCTTAATACGTACTGCGAGTAACCTTCGGCGTCAAGTTCGCCTATGGCTTCGGGAATGCCTTCGAACACGTCCACCCGGTGCATGTTCTGGGCTACGATCCGCTGCCCTCTCAGCAACAGGCGGGGCAATTGCCACTTCCTGATACCCAGCATTTGCATACCCTGCAGGGTGGTTAGTCTCCTGATGTCCTCGACCTCTTCGGCTGTGAATGCGTCGCGCCCCAGGACTTGCGCCATGGCTTCCAGGTTTACCGCGCCGCTGTCGGCAAGCGTGCCGTCAAAATCATGGATGGCGGCGTTGATGTGGCGGGGTGCTTCTGACATGTCTCACTGATAAGCTGCTCCGCATAAAATAACAGGAAATGCTTACTTTAGCAAGCATGCCTGCTGCCTATCACCGGTCGTTAGCGTATCAACGCCTGGACCTGGTCATGATCCGCAGGTTCGAAAGGTAGGCCGCGGGCGCCACATATGGGTGCTTGATCAGGTAGTTAAGGTGCCGTTCGACGAACGTCTGCCCCTTGCCTATCTGAGGATCTAGCGATCCGTCCGTGTCATAGGAACGGCTGCTGACCATGTGCTTGAGTTCCCTCTGCGCATGAACACCAGCAGGAGTCCTTAAAAACTCCTGCTGACTTGGAACCCGCATCTAATATCGCGGTCCGCGATTATTGTTGAACTTGTTTGAAGGACCATGGGAATTGCGCTTTTCCTGAGGCCTGGCGGCGTTCACCACTATCGGCCGGCCGCCTATCTCTTTGCCGTTCAGCTCTTTGATCGCTGACTGGGCCTCTTCTTCGGTGCCCATTTCCACGAAGCCGAAACCTTTGGACTGGCTGGAAAAGCGGTCCACGATCACCTGTGCGGACTCTACCTTGCCGGCCGCTTCGAACATCTCTCTTAATTGGTCGTCGTTGACCGAATAGCTTAAGCCGCCTACGTATAACTTAGTTGCCATTGATATTACTCCTTGCTTGTAGAAGGGAATCTGGCAACCTTACGATTAGTCAGCTAGCTGCGCCCTAAAAACGATTTTAAACTTAAATGCTAGAACAATTCTTAAAAAAATATATAGCAGCTATATTTCTAGTACTTGTCTAGTATAGCACGTCCGTTACCTTGCCTCGAGGAGCATCGCGTTCTTTGACAGGTCCGGGTCGGTGCACGCGGCGCGGTTGAAACAGCATGGCCTGCGGTCGCCTTTCTTCAGCTTGGAGCGCGCCACATCTATATGACGCTCGCGCGTCGCAGGGTTCTTGGTGGCGCCTATCCAGCGGAGCCAGTCCCAGCGCGCCATCGGTGTGATATCTTTCCAAAGCGCGTTTGCTTCCGGATCGGCCGCCAGAGCTTTCTTCACGTCCGCGGGCACCTCTGGTTCCGGCCATTCCTTGGTCGGCTCGATGGCCAACTCCACGGCTTTCCCCGCGGGCTTGTCGGTCTTGAACCAGTGGCTTCCCTTGCCGTCCGGTTCTAGGGCGGTTTGGAAGCGGGTACCGTCCATGGTCCCCTTGATCATCACCATGCCGCGCGACGGAAGCTTGGCGCTCACGTTATCGGGCAGCTTGATTATGGTCGTGGAGCCGATCCTGAACGGCTCGGTCTTGAAACGGATCGTAGACATACCTCTATTTTACCCCAAATAATAGGCGCGGACTTCGGGGCTCATGAATTCCTGGTTGGCCCGGGGGTGTCTACGGATTTCGCTGGCTGAAACGGGTACGTGCTGGCGCTCGGGATCGACCAGCATATGTTTGGAGCCCATGGCTTCGGACCACGGCTCGCCGTATTTTTCCGAGCTGAATACTATGTCCGGCGCGTACCCCAGCGTTTTAGCCGTGAATTCGGCCCAGACCCGGTGGTCGCCGTCTTTGTAGATATCGTCGACAAGTATGATCCTGGCCTTGGGATAGGCGTGCTTCAGCCATCGTTCGCGTATCTTGCCCGGCGGCTGCTGGCCCGGCTGCTGAACCACCATGATCGTTAAGTGGTCGCAGTGCTTTTGGGCGGTACGGATCAGGTAGTCATGGCCTTTATGCAAAGGATAAAACTTGCCGCAGACCAGTCCTTTTACTTCCTTACGCGGCATACCGGCGGCATCGTTAGCTTAGGGGCGGCGGCTTCGGTCAGCCGTTTGACCTTCTTGACGTCTGCTTCGGTGATTCCCGGCAGATCGACCTGGTCGAAGGGGGTGCCGTTATCGTAATGTTCGTGAAGTATGCGGTCCAGCTTGCGGTAGGTTATGCCCAATTCTTTCTCATCGGTCTGCCCTTCCCACAGCCCGGCGCTGGGCGGCTGCGTTATGATGGGGTCCGGTACGCCCGCATGTTCTGCCAATTGCCGGACGTGGGTCTTATACAGGTCCCCGATTGGTAAATAATCCACGCCGCCGTCGCCGTATTTGGTAAAGTAACCGGTGAGTAGCTCCGATTTATTACCAGTGCCTATGACTACCAGACCGCGGGCGTTGGAGCGGCTATACAGCAGGTTCATCCTGATACGGGCCTTCAGGTTGCCCGCTACTAACTTCTCATCGGATATGCCGCCATGACGGGCGTAGGCGTCGAATATCGGCTTGATGGCGATGGTCTCATGCCTGATCCCAAGGCTTTCAGCGTATAGCTTGATGGTGGCGGGGACGCCGCTTGCCGATTCGGGCATGAAGATGCCCAGGGTCTTACCTTTGCCGACTGCTTCGACGCAGAGGGCTAACACCAGGCTGGAATCTATACCGCCGCTTAGCCCCACGACGACGCCGCCGGCCGGCGTGCGCTGGCGGATGAACTCCACGATCTGCTTTCTGGCGCCGGCTGTGTCCAAATCTCTCATGAATCGATGCTTCTATTATCGGCGTACGTCCAGGGCCAGGTCAACCGCCGGGCTTGAATGCGTGAGCGCTCCCACGGATATGTAGTCTACGCCGGTTTCAGCCACGGACCTGGCGGTCTCCAGCCGCAGGCCGCCGCTGGCTTCAAAACTTGTTCCGGGGAAATCCTTGCCTAAGGTGACCGCCGCTTTTATGTCGCCAAGGCTCATGTTGTCGAGCAGGATGAGCTTAGCGCCCATGGCCAGGGCTTCTTTGACTTGTTTGAGGGTGTCGCACTCCACCTCCAGGAAGATGTCGGGGTCGGTCTTACGCACGGCCTCGATAGCGGCCTTTATGCTCCCGGCGGCCAGTACATGATTGTCCTTTATAAGTGCCTCGTCGCCCAGACCCATGCGGTGATTACGGCCGCCGCCGCAGCGGACGGCATACTTTTCGAGGGCGCGCAGTCCCGGCGTTGTCTTGCGGGTATCCCGCACTACGCATCCGGTGCCTTTTATGGCGTCAACCCAGGCTCGGGTGTTGGTAGCGATGCCCGAAAGATGCGTCATGAAGTTCAGGAGTGTCCGTTCGGCACCCAGTATCTTGCGCAGAGGCCCCCTTACATTCATGACGACGCTGCCTTTGGCTATCGTTTCTCCGTCTTGGCGCTTTATCGTTATGCCCTCTAGCGGCACGCCTATGGCGGCCAGAACAGCCACCGCCACCGGCAGGCCTGCTAACGTACCGGTCTGCCTGGCTACGATGTCGGCGGTAGCTTCGGCGTTTGTTCCGACCGTGGCGTCAGTGGTAACGTCCGGTCCGTACTGCAAGTCTTCATCGAGCGCGGTCCTTACCGTTCGCCGCACTTCCGCCGGATCCAGACCTGCTTTGGTGAGTAAATAATCCAGGTCTATACGGTTATGCGGTATGCCGGAAGCCTTCATTCCATAACATTATAGCGCGGCCGCCGGCCGCCGCAGGTAAATTCTTGAAGCCTGTTCGTTTTTCGTCCTTTTGGACTCATCAGCATGAATGCGCATTCATGGAAACGAAATGGATGGGATAAAATTGGAACCTGGAGGGGCTCGACAAGTTTATCCGAAGATTCACTGGTGGCGAGAATGCCAAAAGAAGCATTCTCGCCACACTTACGTAAATCACATCCACAAATTGACCGCAGGGTTTTCCCCGGGCCTCTGAGACGTCTCGCTAGAAACGTCCGCCCTTGACTTTGGTCGCGAAGACCACCGTTGCCCCGTCCTTGAGGACAGTGTTGCCTTTTGCTGCCTTCGAGTTGACCAGCACGTTGCCTTTCTTCTTGGAAAGACCGGTCTCCACCAGGAGATCGTCGACGGTTGCCCCCTCCGGCAGTTTCACAGAGCTCTCTCCTTTACCCATCTGGATCAGTTTGAGAGAGATCTTTTTCTGCGAGGCCCCGGGTTTGGCGGAAGAACCTTTGCCTTTCGGCTGGCCTTTGCCTTTCCTGGGCTCCGTCAGAACGCTGCTGCCTTTGCCTGCGCCTTTTTTGGCGGCTTTGGCTTTGGACTGACCTTTTTTCTGATCTTTTTTCTCTGACACCTTGTTTCCTTTGTTCGGATTTACTCGGGTAGTACTACCGTGCTGCTTACGAGGTCGAAGAGAATCTCCGGACTCGTTGATTCGCCCATGACGAGCTTCTGAACCTGACTGACCAATAGACCGGCCAGGAAGAAAGCGTTGTAGCCAGTGGCCCTTGCGGTACACGGGAGCTCCGACGCTTCCTCATCGCTGTAGAGCGAAACTTCGTAGCGGGAATCAGGCGGGGTAACCGTGTAGATGCGGCCCTCCTGAGCTCCCATTCGCGCCTCGATGTAAACTTTCACTCGAGGGTTGAGTTTGATCGCACCGTCCCAGATAGCTTGCCGGGCCGCCATGGAGTCGACTCCGTTGATCACAATACCCTCTGGCATTGATGGAACGGGAAACTCCTGTTGGCACGGTTTGATATCTACGCCAGCGAACTCACGGCAGATAGCGGCAAGCGCCTCCACCTTGGGTTTTCCCAGATCGCTGATGCGGTACGTCTGGTTGGGCAAGTTGTGGTCTTCTACTACGTCAGGGTCGTAAACGGTGAGGTTCCGGACACCCATCTTGACCAATACCAGCCCGACCACAGAACCGATTCCGCCGGCTCCAATAAGGATGAAGGGGTATCGATTCAGTTTTTGCTGGGACACAATGTCGTTCTGTCGCCAAAAATCCATTGCGTCTTTCACCTCCTCGGTTTGGTTTTTGCAGTAGCTGCTGTCACTTACGGCTCTTCGTCCGGACCACTCTCCATGAGCTCTACCTCATCCAGCAGGCCTACGAAATCCGGTACCGGAGCAACAGCGCTTACGTGTGCTGCGATTTCGCTCCTGACCTGATCTACCTCCTCGTCCGGATGGATGGTTTCCAGTGCGGCCGGCTGCCCGATACGTACTGGCGTCAACTCCGTCGGAAAGAGATCGACCCTTGCAAGGTAATCGCCGGCGTGGTTGCCAACGATGGAGACGAACCAGGGGGCGGCATCAAAGGAATTGATGGCTGCCTCGTCGGTCGAACTCCAGTAGACAGACATGGCTGCGTGTGAGTGCCACCATAGCCTGACTTTGCTGAGGTCGATGCCTTTGTCGGGAGCCTCCGCCATGAATTTGGCAACAGACTCGCAAGGAAGTTCCGTATCTCCTGAACTTACCAACTGGTCCAGCAGATAGAGCTCGGTTACTTCGAGATCGCCGTCCTCATTCAGTTCCACGGTACCAAGGCCGGAGATCTCGTACTT
>DASUOD010000101.1:0-2896 GCA_036276795.1 Saccharimonadales bacterium (SeqCode) | reverse complement strand
GGATCCCAACGTCAGCGCCGGGGTCAAGGTCGAACCTGTGAAAGTAGAGGTAGTGGTGCGCGGCGCCCTGGTGGGCCATGCCTGGCGCGAATACAAGGCCGGCAGGCGCGAACTCTGCGGCATCCCGATGCCGGACGGCCTGAAGGAGTACGATGCCTTACCGGAACCCATTATCACGCCCACGACCAAGGCCGACGAAGGCCACGACGAAGATATTTCCGAAGCCGATATCCTGGCCCAGGGGCTGGTGTCGGGCGATGAATGGGACAAGATCAAGGATTATGCGCTAGAACTATTCGCTGCCGGTCAGAAGGCGGCACGGGAGCGCGGCCTGGTGTTGGCCGATACCAAGTATGAGTTCGGACGGACGGACGGCGGTGGCATCATCCTGATAGATGAAGTACATACCCCCGATTCGTCGCGCTACTTCTACGCGGATAGCTACAATGCGTACACCGGCGGGGAGTCAGGCGAACCGCCCGGTCATCTGTCCAAGGAGTTCCTGCGCCAGTGGCTGATGGATAAGGGGTGGGATGGCTCCGGCGCACCCCCCAGGATGGACGATGCCTTCGTGAGCGAAGTGTCGGGCCGTTACATAGAGCTTTACGAGCAGATGACCGGCCAGCAGTTCGAAAAAGCCGATACGGAAGATATATCACACCGGATCGAGGCTAATGTATTACAATATCTACAAGGAAACCGCTAATGAAGCCCGTGCAACTGCCCTCACCCTCGCCAGACCCGAACTACAGCGCCATCGATCCGCTGGATAGCCGTTATTACGACCCTGAAATCGCCACATATCTGTCCGAAGCCAGCCGCATAGCCTACCAGGCCCATGTGGAGGCCGCGCTGGCCAATGCGCTGGCCGGATCCGGTATCTGCCCTGCCGGTGTTGCCAAAGAGATAGGCGAGGCTGCCGCCAAGGTCACGGCCGAAGCCGTCGCCAAAGAAGAAAAGACCACCAAGCACGACGTGAAAGCCCTGGTGAACTGCATCAAGGCCGGGGTTTCGGAAGAAGCCCAACCTTTCGTCCACTTCGGCGCCACGTCCTACGACATCGTAGCTACCGCCTTGAGTCTTCAGCTCAGGACGGCCACACGTGAGCTGGTAATCCCCCGCCTGGCGGAGCTGGAGAAGACCCTGCTTAAACTCACCAAGAAGTACGCCGACACCGTGCAGATCGGCCGCACCCACGGCCAGCATGCCGTTCCTGTAACCTTCGGTTTTGCCATGGCCGAATACGTGAGCCGCCTGGGCGGCAGTATGCGTTCGCTGGAAGTGCTTTCCGGCAAACTGCCTGGCAAGTTCTCCGGCGCCGTAGGCGCCTATAACGCGCTCAGCCTGTTCGTGGATGATCCGCAGAAGTTCGAGAAGACCCTGCTGGAGCAGCTGGAGCTTGAGCCGGCGCCATATTCCACGCAGATCGTCCCGCCTGAGTACGTCATACGCCTGCTGGACGAACTGGCCGTGACCGCCGGCATCATGGCCAACCTGGCGCACGACATGCGCCACCTGCAGCGTTCCGAGATCGCCGAGATTCGCGAACACTTCGATCCCGGACAGACCGGTTCTTCCACCATGGCCCATAAGCGCAACCCCTGGAACTTCGAGAACGTGGTCAGCATGGCCAAACAGGTCACGGCCCAGCTCGTGAACGCCAACCTGAACATATCCAGCGAGCACCAGCGCGACCTGACCGACTCCGCCTCGGCCCGGTTCTATACCATACCGCTGGCTAGCGTGGCGTCCATGGCATCGCGTCTGAACGGTGTGATGAGCAAGATTGAAGTCGATGATGCCAACATGAAGCGGAACCTGTACGCCTCCGCAGGTGCCATCGCCGCCGAACCGCTGTATCTGTTATTGGAAAAGTACGGCCACACCAGGGCGCACGAGGTATCGAAAGAACTGTCGCACAAGGCTTTGGAGCAGAAGAGGCCGCTCTTCGAAATCGTCCAGGAGGCCGCCGAAATCAAGCCCTATTTTGAGAAGTTCACCGAGGATGAGCGCAGGATCCTTCACGACCCGGAGATCCGCTACACCGGTCTGGCGGCCGCCAAGGCCCTGGCCATCCATGAATATTGGTCCGCCCGGCTGGAAAATTAGCCTTATGCCCCGTATGTCGAAGACGCTCCAGCAATACCTTTTAGAGGAACTCGGGGATCATCCGGAACGTCTGGAGCTGGTGATGATGATGTCCGACATCGCTACCATCGGCAAGCTCATATCGGCGCAGACCAACCGGGCCGGCCTGGCAGGCGTGCGGGGCCTGGCGGGCTCTACCAACGTGCAGGACGAAGACCAGGCGAGGCTGGACGTGTACGCCAACGGACTGTGCAAGGATTATCTGAAGAGTACCGGCCTGTTCGCGGCCATGGCCAGCGAAGAGGAAGAAGTGGCCGTGGACCTGAAGAACCCGCAGGCCGGATACGTGATCGCTTTCGATCCCCTGGATGGCAGCAGCAACATAGACGTCAATGTCAGCGTCGGCACCATCTTCTCCGTCCACAAGAAGCTTAGCGGGGTGCCGGCAGGCAGCGACAAGCAATTCCTGCAGACCGGGCGGGACCAGGTGCTGGCCGGATACATACTTTACGGCACCAGCACCTTGCTGGTCTTCAGCTGGGGCGATGGCGTGCACGAATTCACGCTGGACGTGGATCTGGGCGAGTTCTTCTTGAGCGACGACCACCTGGCACTGCCCGATAAGACGCCGTATTACAGCGTGAACGAATCGTACGAGCCGCACATGTCCAAGAAGGACCAGGCCTATCTACGCCGCATCCGCGACGAGACTTCCAAGCTGCGTTACGTGGGCTCGCTGGTGGCCGACTTCCACCGTAACCTGATCAAGGGCGGCGTGTTCTTCTTCCCCGCGGTCGATGGCAAGCCG
>DASUOD010000100.1:0-4891 GCA_036276795.1 Saccharimonadales bacterium (SeqCode) | reverse complement strand
GTATGGAGTGCGTCACACGCACCAACTCCACGAAGAAAGCGCCTATCTTCAGACGTTCGTGGGTATCTTCGTTCATGGTCACTGTGTTAAGTTCGAAGCCGTCCGGCATGGGCAGTCCGAAGTTCTGGAAGATCTCCTCTACCCGGCCGATGGTAAACTTGGAGCCGTAGATAGGCGCCGGGAACTTAGGCACGATGTGCGGCAGGCCGCCGATGTGGTCCAGGTGGCCGTGGGTTATCAGGTAAGCCTTCAGTTTATGCCTGATCTGTTCCAGGTAAGTGGTGTCGGCGATGCCATAGTTGATCCCGGGCAGGTCGACGCCAAGGTCGTTGCCGCAGTCCATGATGACGGCATCGTCCATGTATTCGACCAGTATCATGTTCTTGGAGCCGCCGCCGTCCATGCCGCCCAGGCCGATTATCTTCAATCGCGGGCTGTCATCGATCACGTTGGCGCGTTTCGTCTTGGGCTTGCCATCGGCAGCCAGGTATTGGTTGGCGATGCGCTGGGCATCGGCGTGGCTACGCCGTTGGGCGCGTACGGCCTGCCCGCGTGAAGTGGTCAGGCTGGAGCTCATCGGCTGACTGTCGCCTTGTTTGCGGCCGCCGGACCGTTGGCCGCGTCGTCCGTTCTGCTGTTTAGGCCTCCCGGCACCTTGGCCGGAAGACCGTCTGAGTTTGGAATTGTCTGGTGTCATATTATTTCCTTCCTTTTCTTGAATGGATTGTTATTTAGTTGACTTGATCTTTTCTATAATGGCCGGAATCGACTCGAAATCATCGACAAGGGTCTGGCGCATGGAACTGTTATAAAGCGCGGCGGCAGGGTGGAACAGCGGCAGATAGACGCGCCCTTTGAAGCGTTTGGGGCTGCCGTGGCACTCGCTGATCCGCAGGTCCGGCAGGAAGCAGTTCAGGCTATGCCGGCCCAAAGTAACCGTCAGCTTGGGTTGGATCGTCTCCAGCTGCGACTCCAGATATGGCATGAAGGTCTCTTTTTCTTCCGGTAGCGGATCGCGGTTGCCGGGCGGCCGATATTTTACGATGTTAGTTATGTAGACGTCCCCCCGTTTCAGGCCGATCATCTCGAGCATCTCGTCCAGGAACCTGCCGGCCGCGCCGACGAACGGTTCGCCCTTCAGATCCTCGTTCTTGCCCGGCGCTTCGCCTATGAACACTATCTCGGCATCCGCATCGCCCACGCCGAACACAAGTTGCGTGGCGCCCTTGGCCAGATCCGGCGTCACCTTATTGTCCAGTATCTTCTGCTTGATTTCGTCCAGCTGCTTCTGCTTACTCATGGGCTGGCCTTTCGTATCTGCGGGTAGGTTCCGTCAAAACCCTATCTTTCATTAGCTTGTCCGTAGCCTTGAAACCTAGCTTCTCGGCTACAGCCTGGCTTGCTTTATTAGAATCCGTGATGTTGACGATAAATGTGTCGACCGACGGGTTATCGTTCCTGACAGCTTCCATGAGCTTGCGGACTGTACGCGTGACGTAGCCATGGCCCCGCTTTTCCTTCGCAAGAAAATAGCTGAAGCCTACTTCGTGATCTTTACCCGGATAGCCCCACGTGCCCGCAAAACCGATCGTAACGCCGTTTTCCTGTAACACATAAGGCGATTTGAACTCCTTAAGTAGTTGCTCTATGCCCTTGTGCGCATCGTCTAGGCTGTGTACTAAACCGGCCCAGGTTACATTACGTCCTATTCCGGAATCGGCCTGAATGATTTTAAACATATCTTCGGCGTCATCGGGCGTAATCCGTCTGAGCAACAGACCGTCATCAATGATTATCTTAGGGAGCGTTGGGCTGAGTCCGTGTGCATCTATCATGGTTACCTGTTCCTCGTTGCGGTGGCTATGGCTACCGCGATTATCGAGGCGGCGGCGAAACACAGCGCCAGGTTCATATATTTTGCCAACGTATTGGTTTCGAAACAGGCTAAACCGTTATCCGCCGGGCGGCTCGTAGTAATCGGAAAGCCGGCAGTTCTGGCTGGGTTGGGGCATTCTCTCGTCCGTTCATTGGCTAGAGCTGAAGGCGCTTCTGCCTGCCAGCCGTAGTCCAGGTCATAGGAGTAGTTAGCCAGCAGGGGCACATTGATCGCGGCCGCGAAAACCGAAAACAACATGATGGTGGCCACCAGGGCGACTAACAGCGAGCTAGCGCGGTTTCCGGACATCATGCAAAAGTCCCCCTATCAGCTTGACTAAGTTCTGCAGGGCGCCGACCAGGAAGATCACGGTCAGAAGGTACCACCACAGGTTGCCGCGATCGATGCTGAGACTGGCGAACCCGTAGGCCATAGCAAGCTCGGCCAGACCGAACACGAAAAGTCCGGGTTTGGTCCTGTGCCAGGCATTGATCTTGTTCAACATATCTACTTCTTATCTTCGAGTTCGCGGGCGGCGGCTTTCATGGAAAGCTGCAGGCGGCCGCGGTCGTCGATTGCGACCAGTTTGACGTTCACCTTGTCGCCTTCCTTTACCACATCGCCGGGTTTGTTCACGCGCTCCTCTTTCATCTCGCTCACGTGCACCAGGCCGTCCTTGCCGGGCATGATCTGCACGAACGCGCCGAAGTCCATCACGCTTACCACGGGCTTGTCGCGGTAGATCTTGCCGACTTCGGGCTCGGCCACGATGTCGCTGATCTGCTGTTTGGCGGCGGCTATGGACGCGCCGTCGGGACTGGCTATCATCACCGTGCCGTCATCCTTGATGTCGATGTCGGTGCCGGTCTCGCCGGTTATCCTCTGGATGGTCTCCCCGCCCTTGCCGATGATCTCGCGGATCTTATCCGGATTGATCTTTATCGACTCGACGCGCGGCGCGTACATGCTGATCTTGGCCGGTTCGGAGATGACCGTCTTCATGTGCTCCAGGATCTGGCCACGGCCGTCCCTGCCCTGTTCCAAAGCCTGCTTGAGTACTTCCACGGGCAGACCGTGGACCTTCATATCCATCTGCAGGGCGGTTATACCCTTGGGCGTGCCGGTGACCTTGAAGTCCATGTCGCCGGCGAAGTCCTCCGCGTCCGCGATGTCGCTGAGCACGTAGGCCTTGCCCTTCTCCCACATCAGACCCATGGCTATGCCGCTGACCATGCCCTTGAGCGGCACGCCCGCGTCCAGCAGGGCCATGCAGCTGGAACAGGTAGCGGCCATGCTCGTGGAGCCGTTCTGGCTCATTATCTCGGTGACGGAACGGATCATATACGGGAAATCTTCTTCGGAAGGCAGCACGGCGGTCATGGCGCGCTCGGCCAGGTAACCGTGGCCGATCTCGCGGCGCCCCGGGCCCATCAGGCGCTTGACTTCGCCCACCGTGTAGCCGGGCGCGTTGTAGTGGTGCAGGTAGCGGCGTTCGCCTTCTTTTTCCATGGTATCCACCAGCTGTACGTAGCTTAAGGGAGCCAGGGTCACGATGTTCCAGGCCTGCGTGAGGCCGCGGGTGAACAGGCTGGAGCCGTGCGCCCTAGGCAGTAAGCCTGTCTGGCTGGAAAGGTCGCGTATCTCGGTAAGCTTGCGGCCGTCAGGGCGGGTATTGTCGTTGACGATGCCTTCGCGCACGTCTTTGTGCACGGCCGAGTTGAAAGCTTCTTCGTACTCTATACGGACGTCGTGATGCGCCTCGCCCAACTGTTCGGCGAAGTGTTCGTGCATCTCTTCGCGGAGCTGCGCTAACAGGACGTTGCGCTCCGGGTATGGCTTGCGCAGGTCTTCGCCCAGTTTGCCCTCAAGCCATTTATTGACCTCTGTCTGGATGGACGAATCGGGTAGGCTCAAGGTATATTCCTGCTTCTCTACGCCGACTTTCTTGATCAGCTCCTGCTGGAGTTCGATAGCGGGCTGCATCTCGTTGAAAGCGAAATCTATGGCATCGACCACCTGGTCTTCGCCGACCTCGCTGGCGCCTGCCTCGACCATCATCACACCGGTGTCGGTACCGGCCACGACCAGGTCGAGCGGGCCTTCGTTGAGTTCTTCGGGGCTGGCGAAAGGCTTGAACTTACCATCTACCAGGCCGACCCGCAGGCCCGCCACCGGGCCGTCGAACGGAGCGCCGCTTAAGCTGAAGGCCGTGCTCATGGCGATCATGGCGATCATGTCGGGGCGGAAAGCCGGATCCATGCTGAGCACGGTGGCCACGCCTTGGACCTCGTGCCGGTAGCCTTTGGGCCAGAGCGGCCGGATCGGACGGTCTATAAGGCGGCTTACCAGTATGGCATCGTCGCTGGGACGTCCTTCACGTTTGATGAAGCGCGATCCGCTCACCTTGCCGGCGGCGTACATCTTCTCTTCGTAGTCGATGCTGAGCGGGAAATAATCCATCTCGACCGGCCGGGAGCCGATCATGGCCGTGCCGAGCACCACCGTGTCGCCGTAACGCGCGATGACGGAGGCAGAGGTGCGATATCCCACCAGCCCGACTTCCAGACTGAGCGTGCGGCCGCACAGCTCGGTTTCTACCTTGATGATTTGTTTGCCCAGATGGTTGGTCTTGGCTGACATGGATTACCTTGTCTTTCCGTCCGAAGTGTTATCAACAGAGTTCAAATATAGCCCGCTTCTCGTGCTGTTCAAGCGCCCTATATCTGCGGCTCTGGTGATGATGCTTCACTTCGGACTGATTAATGTGCACAAGCTTGCGGTCTCGATAGGTTCGAGGCCCTTGGCTTGGGCGCTTCAGCGGCGGATGCCGAGCTGTTTTATCAGCTTAAGATATGCCTGGCTATCCCTTCTGGCTATGTAGCGGAGCAGGCGGCGGCGCTTGCCCACCATCTGCAGAAGACCGCGGCGGGCCATGTAGTCATGCTTGTGGGCCTTGAGGTGCTCTGTGAGCTCCTTTATGCGCTCAGTCAGAACGGCCACCTGGGCACTGGAACC
>DASUOD010000099.1:0-6126 GCA_036276795.1 Saccharimonadales bacterium (SeqCode) | reverse complement strand
GCTCCGCAGCGGGCACACGCACCAGGTCGGCGCTTCGCGGGAGCAGCGCCTTGGCCAGCTTCGGGGTTCGTTCCGCGTAGGCTGGCGGTCCGGGGTGCGCGGGCGGCGCATCCTGCTCGTAGACGACGTCCTTACCACGGGCGCCACCCTGGAAGCCGCCGCCGATGCCCTGCACATGTCCGGCGCCGCCCGCATCGAGGCCGTGACGTTCTGCGCCGCCTGAGCGCGCGCGGATAAAAAATAACACCGCTCCAGGACGGTGTCATTTTGGCGGAGAGGGGGAGATTCGAACTCCCGCGGGGGCTAACGCCCCCCTATCGATTTAGCAAACCGACCCCTTCAGCCACTTGGGTACCTCTCCGTACGGGGTAGTATTGTAGCGCGAAACCTGTCTTTACGGAAGTTATGCTGGTCACCGGCGTGCTTGACGGACGCTCAATGCACCAGCCGTTCGACCGGCGCGAAATCATCCCTGAGCACCAGGTCCGACCGATCCTTGACCGACGTCCGCGGGAAAGCCGACCGCCCGTCATGCAGGCCGTCGGGAAGGCCGCTGTCGGACGCGATCAGCGTAAGGTTCTGCCGGGCCCCGTCTCCGGCTTCCGGCACCACCTTATAGACCCCGACGTTCCGGAAATGTTCCTTATACGTATTCTCTACGGCTGACGCGAACCGCGCGTCCGGTCCGGACAAGGCTGAAATTATATTTATCACGACCATGCCGCCGGGGCGCAATGACTCCTTGAGTCTATCTGCAGTCTGGGAAGTAAAAAGCTGGAAAGGCGGCGTCAGCGAACTGAAGACCTCGACGAAGACGGTATCATACCTTTCCTGGTTATGGTTTATGAACTCCCTGCCGTCGGCCTGAAAGACGTGTACGTTGCCGGGCAATCTGATATCGAAGTATTCCCGGCTGATACCTAGCAGTTCGGCGTCCAGTTCCACCACGTCTATACGGGCGTCGGCGTAGGTTCTGCCCAGGTACTCCGGAAAGGTATACGCCCCTCCGCCGATCATCAGGAACTTCCCGTCCGCTGGGCTTAGGCGGGCGGCCGCGGCGAAGCTTCGCGTGTAGTCGAAGACCAGTTCGTCGCCGTCCTTATAAACCCCTGACTGCCAGGCCTGCTTATCCATCTGCAGGATCCTGACCGGGCGGCCAGCCCACTGGCTGTCCCGCACTATGACCCGGTTATACCTGGTGTCGATCTCGGCCTTAAGGCCCTCGATATCGGTACCGGGCGGAACCGCCGCCCAGAAGACCGCCGCTACCAGGAACAGGATCCGCACGGACAGAAGATTGGGGCTGCGTACCAGGAAGCTCGTGAGGGCCAGGGCTACGGCCAGGTACCCCAGTATGTGGCTGGTGCCTACGAACCCGAAAAGCACGTAGCCCGTAAGGAACGTGCCCAATAATGCCCCGGCGGTACCCGCGGCCGATATGCTCGCTACCTTGCGACCGCTGTGGGCGACATCTTTGATATCCAGCCTTACCAGATAAGGTGATATGGCCCCCAGGATGATCGTGGGAGGCGCGAAGAGTATGAAGCTGGCCCAGAAAGCCTGCCAGCGCAGGTCCGACTGGCTGCCGCCTATGGCGGCAAGCACGGCGTCCTTGATGAAGTTGGTAGCGATCAGCAGCAGGGACGCCCCTAACAGCATCACGATCACGTCTTCCATCCTATGCCGCTTATCGGCTATGTAGCCGCCCAGGGCGTAGCCTATGGCGAGCGCGGCCAGGATCATGCCGATGATGCTGGTCCATACATAGATGGTGGTGCCTATGTATGGAGCGACTATCCTGGAAGCGGCAAGCTCGAACGTCAGGACTACCGCCCCGACGACCAGGTTGATGGTTTCCAAGCGGTATTTCGCGATTACGTTGATGGATTTCATGGCTGGATTGGCGGAAGGGGTGGGATTCGAACCCACGGTACCGTTGCCGGCACGCTGGTTTTCAAGACCAGTTCCTTAAACCGCTCGGACACCCTTCCCCGACATGGCTCTAACAGAGGTGATTATATCAGTGATGGCCGCCGTTTCCAAAGATAGCCGGGGTGGGGTACAATAACGCTTATGACAGACCAGACGTCGCCCCCTGCCCAGGAACCGGGGTCAGGACCGGAACCGACTCCGCCCCGGCCGGATGTCGAACCCGGACCGGAAATCCCTGCGCCCCAGCCGGAAGATGACGCCGCCGGCTCCGCGGGCGACGGCTCAGCCATAACCTGGACGGCCTCCGAATTCATAGCCCACGACAAATCCTTCGGCTGGTACGCCGCGCTGGGGCTGGCGACGGCCGCCTTCGCCGGCCTGGTCTTCCTGGTGAGCGGGGATCTGATTTCCGTGGGAGTGGTGGTAGTGGCCGCCATGTTGCTGGGAAGCTATGCCGGACATAAACCCCGGCAGATGGAATACCGCCTGGATGCCAAAGGGCTCGGCATAGGTCCTAGACATTTCCGCTACGGCGACTTCCGCTCCTTCTCGGTCATAGATGAAGGAGCCTTTTCCAGCATAGTCTTCATGCCTCTGAAGAGGTTCGCCGCGCCTACCACCATATATTATCCGCCGGAAGAAGAGGACAGGATAGTCGGTATGCTGTCGGACCGTCTACCCATGGAAGAGCGCGGCCACGACGCGGTCGACCGGCTTATGCACCGTATACGTTACTGATGCGTACGCCCGGCAACTACCGCCGGCCCGTCCGCTCCTTGCGGTGCAGTTTGCGCTCCATGCGCTGGATGAAATCCTGCCTGGCGTGTTTGGCGTCCCATTTATCGAAGCTGTCCATCAAAGCGTCTATCTCTTCGTTCGACATGGTTCAAACCCCCTTGCATTTTATTTTGTCTGCCTCCTCATTATCGGCCCGCACCCGTAAGGGGGCTGTAAACATTTTCACAAAACCGGTCCATGGTCTAAACTTTTCCTCATGGCCATCTTAGACAGGTTCGTCCGCGCCCTGGACAGGTTCCAGCAAAGCCACCGTCTTCCGGCTTTCGCCGTGGCCGTGGTGAAACGCTACGGTGAGGACAAAGCCGGCTCGAAGACCGCCTTGCTTACCTATTACGGCTTCTTATCACTTTTTCCGCTGCTGCTCCTGCTGACCACGGCCACCAATTACGTCATCGGCAGTTACCCCCATCTGCAGGACGCGGCCATAAGGGGCGTCACCAGCTATTTCCCCTTGTTGGGCAATCAGCTGGCCGAACAGGTGCAAGGCCTGCACCGGAGCGGATTGGCGCTGATAGTCGGTGTACTCTTCACGATCTATGGTGCCCGCGGCGCGGCCGATGCTTTCCGCAAGGGGGTACAGCAGGTCTGGAAAGTGCCCGAATCACAGCGCGACACCTTCCCGAAATCATTGCTCAAAAGCCTGGCTTTGCTATTGGTGGGCGCCGTCGGTTTCGTAACCGCTTCGGTACTGGCCACGATGGCCGCCACGGCGGGGCAAAGCCTGGCCTTCCGCGCGCTGTCGCTGCTTCTGGACGCGTTCCTCCTGTTCTGGGTATTCAACTTCCTCCTGGACTTCAGCCTGCCCAAGCGCCTGCCCTTGAAGGAGACGCGGGTCGGCGCCGCCGTGGCGGCCATCGGCTGGGTCATACTGCAGTCCCTGGGCGGTATAATACTGGCGCACCAGCTCAAGCATCTGGACGCCTTGTACAGTTACTTCGCCATCGCCTTGGGCCTGATGTTCTGGCTGTATCTGCAGGCCCAGATACTGTATTACGCGATGGAAATCGCCTACGTACACTCCCATAAGCTATGGCCGAGGAGCATCAGCGGGTCTTTGCCCACGGAAGTCGATAAAAAGCTCCAGGCTCGCGGATCGCGCGGCTAGTAACTAAGGTAAGCCCGCCACCAGACTCTCGGACGACCCGAGGCCTTGGCACGTAACGCCGGCCGGCCGGTTGTATTTGTCATGGCACTCCCCTCTCGCTTCATAAGTCCACCTGAATGATAAACCGCCCGCGGGGAACGGGCTGTAAATTTTCCTACAGGGCAAGCGTTTACCGCTTAATGCCGCCTACTGCTTGGACTTGAGTATGGTCAGGATCTCGTCCAGGTGTTTCAGCTGCTTCTTGTGCATTTCCATCAGCTCCTCGACCTCTTGCTTGGCCTCGACGTTGGTCTGGTAGTCATGCTCGGCCATGGCGGCGTTTACGGCGTCCATACGTTTCGCGGCGATCAGCAAGATAGACCCCTGTAAGGCTGCCAACATTGACAGGAACAGGTTTAGAAGGATGAAGGGGTATTCGTCCCAATGATGGATGGCGGCTACGGTATTGAGCGCCGCCCAAACGGCCAAGAAAACCATGAACAGGAATACGAAAGCCCAGCTGCCCATGCTATTGCGCATCTTATCGGCCGCCCGGTCGCCCATCGACAACCTGGCCTTGTGCGCCTTATGCCAGTTGAACGGTTTGAAGGGCGCCTGCACGGCCTTCAGCGGCATAGTGAGCGGCGACTTCAAATGTTCTTTAAAAGGCACCTTCCCATCAGAGGGCGTATTCATATTCGGAGTATAGCACAAGCCTTATGGTTCGACGGCTTCGGCGGCCGGTTCGGGAGCCTCGGCCCCTACCACTTTGCGCCCTATGTCCACGGCGCGCCCGGCGCCTGCCAGGCCCGCATCCACGGCTTCGCTGCCCAGGGACCGTACCGTCCTGCCCGGCACGTCTATGAGCACGCGCCGGCTGGGATCTATGACGAATCTGCGGACTATACAGCTTGCCGCGTCAGCGGCCGCGGCCGAGCCGCCGTCATCCTCCCCCGCCGGCTCAATCTGTTCTGCGCCCATCCATGCCCTCACTTTTCATTAAGTTTGACCTGATGCATCTAACATACCCGTAAAATGCGTGTTCGCTTGTAAGAATGGTTACACTTCCTGTAACACGCGGGCCGGACGCTTGCCGCGGGACCTGCCTGCGCCCGCCCGGGCGGGTTTCTTCGCGGATTCCTCGTCCTGCCTGCGCCCGTAGCGCGCGATGTACTGCTCCACCAGTTCGCGGGCGGTGCGGTCCTCTATCTGCCTGGGCGGATGTTTCTGGAAGTAGGCCGCGGGCTCGATGATGGCACCCGCCAAGCCGTTGTCCAGAGCCAGCTTCAGGCAACGGATCGAATCGATCGCCACCCCGGCCGAGTTCGGCGAGTCCTCGACGGACAACCTGAGCTCCAGATTCATCGGCACGTCGCCGAAGTGGTTGCTCTCTATGCGGATGAAGCAGATCTTATTGTCTTTCTGCCACGGCACGTAATCGGACGGCCCGACATGTATGTCGTCGTCCTCGATGGTCTGGCCGCGGGCCTCGATCTGCGACTGCACGGCCTCGGTCTTAGAGATTTTCTTGTGCGTCAGGCGATCCCGCTCCAGCATGTTCAAAAAGTCCGTGTTGCCTCCGGTATTCAGCTGGTAGGTGCGCTTTATCTTCATGCCCCGGTCCAGGAACAGGTTGGTCAGCGTACGGTGCACGATCGTCGCCCCCACCTGTGCCTTGATGTCATCGCCTATCACCGGCAGACCGGCCTTCTTGAACTTCCCGGCCCACTTGGCATCGGAAGCGATGAATACCGGTATGCAGTTCACGAACCCGCAGCCGGCGTCTATGGCCGCCTGGGCGTAGAATTCCGTGCCTTCCTGCGAGCCTACCGGCAGGTAATTGATGACGGCTTCGGCGCCACTTTCTTTCAGCACCTTCACCACGTCCACAGGCTTCTGCTTGGGGTCGACCGGGACCAACGGCCCGGTATATTTGTTGACGCCGTCCAGTACCGGCCCCTTGGAGACCTTCACGCCGGTCTTCGGGACCTTGGCGAAGACCTCGGTATTGTTGGGCTCGGCGTAGATGGCATCGGCGATGTCCTTGCCCACCTTGTTGCCGTTCACGTCGAAGGCCGCCACCACCTCGATGTCGGACGGGCCGAGGCCGCCGATATCGGGATGGATGAGGCCCGCGGCGGCGGCGTTTCGCCGGTAGTAGGAGATGCCCTGCACGAGCGAGCTGGCGCAGTTGCCCACACCGGCGATGGCTAGCTTGACCTTGTCCATGCCCCCTGCCCTCGGCCGCACCAGTTGGTGAAACCAAAGGCCAGCCGCCTTTGTTCCCATCCAGGGTGGCCGACCTACCCGAC
>DASUOD010000098.1:0-4463 GCA_036276795.1 Saccharimonadales bacterium (SeqCode) | reverse complement strand
AGGCACCGACAGTTTAACCTTCTGGGTTATGTCAAAGATATTCTCGTCGTAAGCCATGTCGATGGTGTAATTCGCCGCCTGGCCGGAGCCTATGGACTGCGTGTCCGTGTTAAGGCTGAAGTTGCTAAGGACAACGTCGCTGAAGGCCGGCTGCGAGTCCTCGCCGCCATCAGAGGTATAGGAAGTGTTCTTCAAAGTGTCCACGTACTGGTTGACGGACGCCAGGCTGGCGGACGTTCCGGTTATGCTCATGGTGTGCTCGGCGAAATCCACGCTGTAATCGGTGATGTTGACGGTGACCGGAGTGATCTGGTTAAGATAGCCGAACAGGCGCGAGGTGGCCGGCGCGCTGTCATGCAGGGCCGGCAGGCTGGACAGCTGGTTCTGGACGGTGAGCACCTTCTTGATCTGGGGCTCGCCCTGCAGTTTGGCGCTGTCGTTCTTGATGTCCCGGCTTAAATCGCTCAGGTGCTTCTTCTGCAGGCCGTCGATGCTTAGCAGCAGGCCCAGAAGACCTACGGCCGCCACCGTCACGATGACGGATATGCTGGTCACCAGCCGCCTCTGGCGCTGGGCCTTTATGTATTCCATCTTCACGTCCGGTAACAGGTTGAGCTGGATCATGCGTTTCTCTCCGCTAGTCCGACGGCCACGCCGAACTGGTTGGATATGGCCAGCAGTTCGTTCTGACGGTCGGCGCTGAACGATACGTTGCGCCAGGCGTTGCCTATCTCGACGTTTATGCCGAACTTGTTCGCCAGATACAGGGGGAATTCCGGGATGACCGACGCGCCGCCGGTCACCACGATGCGCTCGATCTTACTGGACGGGTACCGGGTCTGGAAGAACTTGATGGACTTTTCAACCTCGGTGGTCAGCATGTCCACCGTGCCGCTGATGGCCTGGAACACCTGGCCTTCGAGCTTATCCTTGCTAAGGCCGAATTTGAATACGAACTGCTCCGCCTGTTTGGCGTCCACGCCCAGGGATTGGCCGGCTGAACGCACGATGGCCTCCACACCCGTAGGTATGTTCCTGGTCAGGTGCGGCGCGCCGTTCAGGACCACTACCAGGTCGGTGGCCTGACGGCCTATATCCAGAAGGAGCTGGGCACCGGCCACCGGGGCCGCCAAGGCCCGGGCCATGGCCAGGTTGTCGGGCTCGAAGGCGATGACATTCAATCCGATGGATTCCAGTAGGTCCAACCTGTTCTCGACGAACTTGTTCGGCACACTGGTAAGCAATACTTCCTGCTTGGTCTTGTCCTTGGGCGAATCACCCAACAAGGCCCAGTCGATCTTAGATTCGCCTAACGGCGTGGGGATGAGCGAATCGGCTTGCAAGGGGATGGATTTGGCCAGTTCGCTCTGCGGCAGACGGTCCACGTCGGCCACCGTGGTGAAGACCCGGCTGGACGGTATGCCCACGGCCACGTCCTTGGTGGTCACGTGGGCCTGAGCTACCAGTTGGGAGATGGCCTGGGCCAGCTTCTGCTGGTCGGCTTTGGAGTCGCTGAGCGATATGGGGCTGTCCAAGGGTACGTAGGCATACTTGAGCAATGTCTTCTGCGCGCCGCCGGAAACGCCCTTAAGCTCCACCAGACGTATGGCAGTGGATCCTATGTCGAGTCCGAAGAAGTCAGAAGCTGTTCCCAGCAGTAAACTCATAGCCCGCCCTTGTCTGTTTTCATCAGTCGCATTATATCATAAGCGTTTTGCGCGGCAATGCCTAGAGCACCGGTGGCAGACTGGTGACTGCATCGTACTGTACGGCCCCGTTGTTCGGAAGTTGTATGGCAGGAGTGGAAAGGTACAGTTCAGGGCTGAAGTTGAAGATTTCGGCGGCGCAGGTACTCGTGATCAGCTGGGCGCCCTTGTTGCTGCAGGCCGGTGCGGCAGGCGTTCCGCCCAGGACGGCCGGGGCGGCCTTGTTTTCGCAAAGGTAGTAACCGCTCTTCCATTGCCCCTGCGGGTCGGCCGACTCGATTATCTTGGTAAGGCAGTACTTACTGGCGTCGGGGGTGGCCCTGAAGCTCAGGCCTTTGTCCTGGTTGGTGCACAGGTAGTTGTCCTGCCACGTGTGCGAGTAATCCGACGGCACGTCCCACTTGGTGCAGTGCGGATAACCGTGGCTCTTTATATAGCCTAACGACGCGACGCCGCTGCCGATATTGGTCGAACCGCTGCCGGTGTTGTCGGAATGATGCGTCCAGGCCAGCTGCAAAGAGGAGGACGAGGGGATGCACAGGTAGTTATCGTGCCAGGTATCCGGATCGGACGGTTCATCGATGCGCGTGCACTTCATGCCGGTTATCGGCCCGGCGCTGCTCCACTTGAAGCCTATCTGGCTGCCTGCCGGCACCGCGCCTATGGGACGTTCGTCCCTAAGCGAGCCGAAGGTGCGCATAAGATTGATCTTTTTGGCCACTACGCTGCCGTTGAACACCAGCTGGTTTTTACAGCCGTTGTGCATGGCGGACGCCGGCTTGGGCGAGAAGCTGTTATTGCTGCAGGTGTAGATGGTCTTGTTGCTTATATACGTGCCGTCCAGCCGGGTGACGCCCGGGTCTATATATATGTTGCCGGTGGCGCGCAGGACGAATGACGGCGCGCTGTCGATGTTCCAGCTATTTATATAAGTCACGTTGCCCGTGATGCGCACGTTGCCGTTAACGAACACTGATTGATTGTTGCTTACGTTGGACTTAGCCCCCACGGTGTAATTGCCGCTGTGTACGGTGGCCCCCGAAGGAGCCTTCTGGTCCGTCAGGCAGTGGCTGCCGCCAGGGTCGAAGTTGCCGCCCAGGCTGGGGCTGTCCAGACTGCTGCTGATATCCCCCGACTTGGTGTTGGCGAACGTGAGCGCCGTACCCGCGGGGGACGACGTAGGATAGCTCTTTTGGGCGCTGGCCACGCCGGTTATCTTGATGAGCGCCAAGGCGCTAAGCTGGGAACCGGTGCCGCGGGCTATGGGGTCGGCGTTGTCGGTGTAGCCGGCCAACAGGCCGCCGCCGATACATTGGCCGTCACCGTTGGTGCTGAAGTCGCCGCCGGCCGACAGGCCGGTACCGTACACCTTGAAGTAAGGCTCGTTGATTATCTTCACGCATTGCTCCGAACCGGCGAAGCTTTGGTTCAGCTTCGCCCCTCTTATATCAGAGGGTCCACCCGGTCCTATATAACCTTGGTTGTACCCGGTCAGGTCGATCTTTGAACAATACAGGTCGCCGGCTTCATAGGTCGCCGGCTTACACACCGTCGGGCTGATGGTGTAATTAGGGCCGCCGGGGCCGTACGGTCCGTTGGTGTTGACCGGCCCGTTGCTCGGGCATCCCACACCGGACGCGTATGGCGTATAAGTGAATTTGCTGGTGGTCGGGGCCGCAACATGCTGCGACGAATTGTTCTGGATGTACGTGCTATACGTTATATCGCGCGTGTATTCCTTGGTCCCCGGATAGTTCAGAGTAGCATGCGGCACCAGCGTGAACGGCTCATAGACAGGCACGGACCCTGAACAGGTTCCACCCCATATCCTGCCGCCCCCTCCAGGCCCAGGATAATTCGGATAGTAGCTGAACCCGTAGTTCTGCACCGTGGACGGGGCCGGAATATCGAAATAGAAGTTAGTAGTACTCCCTGAATCCAGAATTACACCCGAGCTGAAAGTACCACCGGTACCTATAAGTTGAGAGCCCCACAGCTGAAGAGCGTCCCGGCTGGTATTGGTAAGTGTGGCGTGTACGCGTATCCTATCGCCGGCCACGACTATACCGTCCGGACCGTAGCCAGATGCACCCACCACGTTACAGTGACCTGTGTAGCAATTAATCGTATCGTCTCTACTTATGCCGGGCGCATTAATCGTATTCCATGTGGGATTCTTGACGCCGTCGCCGGTGTTATCCCAATAATCCTGCACTGTGACCTTTATGTGCACTGAATTGGAGTTCCACGGGAGGTAGAACCATTGTTTGGACTGCGAACCATCGCCTGGGCCAAGCCCATTCTGATTACCGCCCACCCATACGGCTGAGCCGACACCCACCGAACTAGGTCTCCCAGGGCCATCCGGCGGGCCGGGCGGCCAACCTCCCGGGTTTGGCGTATACGGACCATAGGTCTGATCCGTAGCGGGGTTATTGTTATCTCTTTGGCGGCCAAGGCTTATACCGGTAATCTCGACCAGTATTCTTCTGCGGTTGCTGCTCCTCTGGTTTTCATTATTGGCAACGGAGAGCTGCGTACAAGTTCCGGCATTGCCATAAGTTTTTTCCTTCTTGGGCGCAGGGTGCCATATAAGGTAAACATGTTGGGTCACACCGTTGGTAACCTGAAAATCGTGATTATTATAACCGGTGTTAGACCCGTTATAGGCGAAACTGTCTGAAGTGCCATTGGGCTGACCTTGCTTTATCTCCCAGTAGCCGTCACCTATGGCTTGTAGATTACTTATCCAATAGT
>DASUOD010000097.1:0-8088 GCA_036276795.1 Saccharimonadales bacterium (SeqCode) | reverse complement strand
TGCCTTCCTGCCCGTCCATGGTAACGATGACCTGGTACGCAGCATCAGGATCGAGCTCGAAGGTGGTAGCGTCCTTTATGCCATCGTTGCGGGCCGCGGCTATGACCGCCATCTGGAGCCCTAAGCACAGGCCCAGGTATGGCAGTTTGTTCTTAAGCGCATACTGGGCGGCCTTGACCTTGCCTTCCAGGCTGCGCTGGCCGAAACCGCCGGGCACGACTATGCCGTCGTAGCCTTTGAGCGCGGCGCTGATATCGGCGCCGGGTTCGTCGAACTTCTCGGCGTCTATCCAGGTGATGTCCACGCTGCACTTGTTGTTCCAGGCCGCGGATTTAAGTGCCTCGAACACCGACATGTAGGTGTCGGCGTTATCCATGTACTTGGCTACGAAGCCGATCTTCAGCGTGCGGTCGTAATCAGCGGTGGCCATGGCCACGGTAGACCGCCATTCCTTGAGCTTCGGCTTGGAGGCCTTCAGGGTAAGGTGCTCGGTGATCACATCGGCGATGCCGGAATCCTCGAGCGTCAGCGGCACCTGATAGATGCTCTTGGCATTAGGTAGCAGCGCGATGGCTTCCTCGGGCACGCCGCTGAACAGGGCCAGCTTGCGCTTCACGGCCGCGCCGGGCGCCTTTTCGCTCCGCGCCACCAGTATGTCCGGCGTAACGCCCAAACCGCGCAGCTCGCGTACGGAATTCTGCGCCGGCTTGGTCTTGGTCTCGTTGCTGGCGCTCAGGTACGGCAGGTACACCACATGCACGTAAGTGCAGTTTTCCAGTCCGACCTTCACGCCGAGTTCGCGGATGGCTTCTATGAATGCCAGCGACTCATAGTCGCCTACCGTGCCGCCGATCTCTACTATGTGCACGTCGTAGCCCTCGCCCGCCTTGATTATCCAGTCCTGTATAGCCTCGGTCAGGTGCGGAATTATCTGTACGTCGTCGCCGCCGAACTTACCGGCGCGCTCGTCTTTTATAAGCTTCAATAAGACCCGGCCCGCCATCAGCGAGCTCTTAGCCGTCATCTCATTGTCCGTGAAGCGCTCATAATGGCCGAGGTCCAGATCGGTCTCGGCGCCGTCCTTGGTCACGAAGACCTCGCCGTGTTCGCGCGGGTTCAACAGCCCGGCATCGACGTTCAGGTACGGGTCGCATTTTTGGAGATTCACGCGCAGGCCGCGCGCCTTGAGGAGGTTGCCTATCGAGGCGGCCGTTATACCCTTCCCAAGTCCGGAAAGTACGCCTCCCGTAACAAATACATACTTAGTAGCTTGTTTAGCCACCGCTCGTACACCTCGCTTACCGGTCTATGCTACCTTACTTCTTATCTGTTGGCAACATTCAGCCGTTTTTCGTCCCTAATAACCTACCATAAACATGAGATTCGTTATATAATACTGCTGTAAACGGAGAATTTCATGCGCTACGCATTCGTCTGTCTTACGATACTGGTCATATGGGTGGCGATAATCCTGATGGCGCTCAGCATCAGGCATACCGGTAGTGTGCTGGCGCTTTACTACTCCGCTCTCATAATGACAGTCGGGTTGTTCTGGATAGGCTTTAGGACGAGGTAAGCCATGTTCAGTCCGAGGGTAAGGATACTGATCGGGCTCAGCTGGCAGCTGATACGTCTGCGCATAGCCGGCGGCATACGTAAGCAGGAAAAGAGCAGCCGCCTGATGTTCGAGACGTTCAAGCGTCTGGGCGGCATCTATGTGAAGTTCCTGCAGATCATGGTGCTGGACCACGAGCTCACAAAGGGCTGGGGCGGCCCCAAGGAGTTCGAGGTGTTCGAAGACGTGCCTTTCGAAGACATCGACCTGCCCGCCCTGCTCAAAGAAGAGATGCCGGATTACGAGAAGCACTTCGTGACCATAAACCTCAAGCCCTTCGCCGCCGGTTCCTTCGCCCAGGTGTATTACGGCCAATTGCGCGACAACACCAAGGTAGTGCTCAAGGTGCTCAGGCCGAGCCTGGTGCAGCACCTTGATTCCGACCTGCGCTTCATAGGCTGGATCGCGCGGCTTACCGGTTTCAAGAACCGGCTGGGTGCCGTGGACATGAAGGATTTCTACAAGCAGTTCAAGGCCACCGTGAAGTACGAGACCGATTACCGCCGCGAGGTCAGGAACGCCCACTGGTTCTACGATTACTTCAAGGACAAACCGGAGGTCATGGTGCCCAAGACCTACGAGGCGCTATCCGGCGACAAGGTAATCGTCCAGGAGATGGTCGGCGGCGTGTCGCTGGCCAGCGTACTGCAGGCCCAGGAACACGGACACGACCCGGCGTTGTACGTATACGAGCGCACCGGTTCCAACGTGTGGACCCAGATGGAGACCTTCGGCACCCAACTGTTGATCGGCATACTTACCGCCGACTTCGTGATCGGCGATCCGCACCCGGGCAATATCAAGCTCCTGCCCGGCGACCGGATAGGCCTGATAGATTTCGGCATCGCCGCCGCAGCTCCGGTGAACCGCCGGGCCTTCCTGAATATCATCAAGGAGTACGAAAAGGTCTACGCCGGTAATTTCGACGCCGGTTCCTTCACGCTGGCCGCCCTGTCGTTCTTCGACGAGGAACTGACACAGGCCCTGAAGGTCGCCGGCCGGGTGCTCACTCCCTGGGAACCCCGCATGCTCCTGCAGAAGATCGGCGAAGCCGCGAACAAGGTGCTGGAGGATGCCCTGCACAGCCCGCGGGCCTCCAAGCTTCTGGACGACAAGATCATGCTCAAACTATTCAACGAATCGATCAACGAGAAGAACCGCTTCGGCCTGTCCATAAACCTGGACGCCGCTGATATGCTCAAGTCCGCCGGCACCTGCATAAACGTCATCCGGCGGGTCGGTACCTATGAACAGAACTTCCCCGTCGTATATAACGGCTTGCGCCGGGCCATCGCCTACGCAGAAGGCAATCTGCCCGAAAGCGAACCGCCGGAGGAACCGCGTCCCGAATACGCTCTGGAATTCCTAAGCTCCTGGCTGGCCGGCATAGCCGATAGCGACCCCTTCCTCTACCGTCAAATAACTGGTACAATAAGCTAATATGAGCGATTTCACCAACCTGGTATTCCATGTACGCTACCCTTATACGGCCGGGGTCATAGCCATCGTCTGGCTGGGCACCGCCACCCTGCTGGCCATATCCCCCACCATGCCCGTCGAACAACTGGTCATGATAAATAGCTTCGCCACCATAGTCCTGGCGGCCCTCGGCTTCACCACGCCGCGCCGCTGACCGTTTATTGAGTGCAACTCGTACTCTAATATCCGCTTAAGCTTGCAATATTACTATAAATAGTCAAGACTTGGGTCATAGCTAATAAGGAGTCATGCTATGGGCCGGGCGATACATCCTCTGAGCGTAGAACAACCTAATGGCGAACCTTTAACCTTGCCTGCGGAGGACCGCAGTACTTATCATGCCGTAGCACGAAGGGCGGCGGCCGATTACGGTTCGCAGGTACCGGATTATATAGCCGCTGCTGCCGTACTTCAAGGAGGCGGCGATTACCACAGACTCTCCAATCAGGACATGGCAGAAATCGCAGTTGACTGGGCCGCTGCCAATGCCATCCTGGCGGAGGGGCCTTCCCCCGTAATTTATAGCCACCGCTATCTGCAGGAAAGAACCGTGGGCATAACAGACCCAGGGGCATCCTTAGGTTTTGAAACGGGCCGGACTCACGAAGGCCGTTTCAGATTAGGGGAGAATCCCGCGCAACATCTTACGATACCCATGGCGACGCATCTCACCGTCCATGATTACCCGCGCCACAGAGATGAGGAGGCCGAGGTAGCTTTAGGCCAATCGGTCAGCCTGTTCAGACCTCTTACGGTGCTGACTTCGGGGGAGGAGCCTGCTTTGGCACGGTTCAGGGCTTACAAGTGGTATAACCATGCCACCTATTTCAGCCTTGGAGCACCGGGTGATGAGTTAATCGTGGGGGGCAAAGCAGTTTCTGCCTACCTCAACCTTATGGCCCAGCACGAAACCGATGAAGAACATACTATCGAAGACCATGTGGTAAGTTCGACCGTGGACACCACCATGGGCTTCGGTGATTCCAAGCTCTTGTTAAGCCTGGCTATGCTAAAAGAGATTGGTTTTGAACCGGATTTGTCACCTCAAACCAAGGATGTGGTCCATAGTGCCGGCATAAAGATGGCCGCCAGGATGGTAGTCGCGGGCATCGCGGAAGGCCAGGATTCCTTAAAGGAGTTATTCGAGCAAGAAGATGTCTTAAGGCGCCTGCCTGCCATCGAAGTGGGTCCTGATGACACCCACGAAGTCACGGCCGAGGCATTGGACGTGCTCGCCAAGGAAGCAAGCGAAGACTCCTTAAGCCCGGTTGCCGAGTATTCCACGCGTACCGGGACTGACTTTAAAAAATATCTGCATGCTATATCAGGCAACCTTTTGACACATATACTTGGTGCCGACAGGGTTAGGACCGAAGCTACGGCTTAACGCGTGTGCGTGTTCAAGTAGTCCTGCGCGGCCTGGAGCTGGGTGTCCTTGCCGGTCTTGGCGTCGGCCTCGGTTATCTTGACCGTTTTGTCGGGCTTGATGCCTTTCTTGTTGATGTTCTGACCGTTGGGGCGGTACCAGCTGGCCACCGTGACCTTCAGCTGAGACCCGTCACCGAAGTTTATCAATCGCTGGACCACGCCTTTGCCATAGGTCTTTTCGCCTATAAGGTAAGCGGCACGGTTGTCGTGCAAGGCGCCGGCGGTTATCTCTGCCGCGCTGGCCGAACCGCCGTCTATGAGCACGACGGTCGGTATGCCGCGCAAGGTATCGTTGCCTAGGGCGTTATAACTGTTGACCACGGTGGCGCCCCGCCTTTCCTGCAATATGCTCTTGCCTTCCGGCAGCCACAGGCTGGATACGTGTACGGCGGCGTTCAACAAGCCGCCCGGGTCACTGCGCAGGTCCAGGATGATGCCCTTCACTCCTTTGTTTTTGAATTCTTTTGCCGCCTTATCCGCGAGCCTGCCCGTGTCGTCGCTGAAGTCGGCTATCTGGATGTAGCCTATGTCGCCCTTTAGCGTCTTGGTCTTCACGCTGGGCAGTTTGATGTCGGCCCGCGTGATTTTGAAATCCAGGGTCTGGGCCCTGTCGCGCACCACCTTGAGGCTCACCTTGGTACCTGCTTTGCCGCGTATACGGTCGACGGCGTCGTACACGGACATGCCGTTGGTGCTGGCGCCGTTTATCTCCACTATCAGGTCGTGGGCCTTCAGCCCGGCCTTGGCGGCCGGATAGCCGGCTATGGGGGCTATGACCTCAAGGTTCTTGTCCTTGTCCTGCCCCAGCTGGGCGCCTATGCCGCTGAATGAATTGTTCAGCTGGTCCTGGAAGTCCTCGGCTTCCTTGGGCGTGAAATAGACCGTATAGGGGTCTTTGGTGGCCTCGGCAAGGCCGTGTTTGAGGCCGTTGATCAGCTGCCTCTCGTTGAGCTTGCCATCGTAATTATCCTTGAGGGACTGGTAGACCTGGTTGACCGTGGTGTAGTCGAGCTGGGCCGGGAGCTTGCCCGAAACGCCCTGGTTGAAGTCAATCCGGCCGTCGCCCACCGCCTGCCCCACTAAGAACGCCAGAGCCACGACGGTTACGCTGCCGGCGCGTTTCAGCCAAACCCTTAACCGCCGGCGGGGGCGGCGGCCGTACGCCAAGTCGTAGTTCTCCGATTGCATTAGCAATATTGTATCAGAAATGGATGAAGTACAGGCCGGCCGCGCTTATCGTATTCGTGGAATACCGGCCGTCAAGGCCTGCGTTGTACTGGCTGATGTTTATGGTGCCGTTACCGTTCACGCTCTCCACGTACATGGCGTGGCCGTAGAAGCCGGCGTTGCTGATAGCCACGTCGCCCCTACGGGCGCCGCCGCCGTAACTCATCGGTATGCCCGCGGCACGAGCGTTATCGTCCCATTGGTTGGCATTGCCGCGCCCGCCCCAGTAAGGCATATCGCGGCCCGAGGCGGCTACCCGGAATGCCGTGTAGCTGACGCATTCCCGGTTATACATACCCCACGAGTCTACGATGGAATCCATCGGCGCGTTGCACCAGACGCCCGGGTAGCCGCCGCCGCAGGTCGGGCCGCTGGGTATGCCGCCGCCCCCGCCGCTGCTTATGAAGCGGGCGTTGGCTATCCTTTGCAGGCGCTTAAGCTCCGCTACCTTGGCGCTGTTCTTCTGTATGGTCCTGTTAAAGGCGGCCTGCTGGCCCTCGGTATAGGACAGCAGTTCCTGCTGGCGGGAGCGGGCGCCGGCCAGCTGGGCGCTCTGAGCCCTCTGGGTATCTAGCAACTGCTCGATTTTCTTCTTCTTGGCCTGGAGCTGCTTCTGCAAGGCCACTATCTCTTTTATGGTGGCGTCGACCTTGTTCTGTATGGCGGTACGGTACGTTTCCTTGTCGACGTACTCGTTCAGGTTCTTGCTGGTAGCCAGCTCCTCTATGGTGCTGAGCTGACCGTCGACATACATGGCGCGGATGTCTTCGCTCAGGTATTTCTTCTGGGTGGCGATCCTGATCTTATCTTCGGCGATCTGCTTCTCCAGCTGCGCCTGTTTGGCCTGGTTGGCGCTTATTTCGGATTCGAGGGAGCTTATCTGGGACTGATAACGGTTGATCTGGTCCTCGTAGCTGGAGGCCCGGGTCTCCAGGCCGTCGACCTTGTTTTGCCGGGCCGCGGTGTCCGACTCCAGGACCTCTATCTGATGGTCGAACTGATCGGCATGCACCATCGCGGCGCCGCTTACCAGCGTCACCAACAACAGTGCGGCCAATACGGAGCGCACATTATAAAAACGTCTTATTATTTGTTTTTGTTTTAGCATAGTTTTTGTTTTATTTATGCTAATGGTAATTATATCACACCTAATCAAGTACCCACCCCCCTTCTTTGATAACGAGGATTATTAAATTATTGAATCCAGCTCACCCCGGCGGATTCTTTTGATTGTTACTTGCTTTTGAATTTGAGGTAACGGCGGGTCGCTATTACTGAGGATACCGTGCCGATGATTATACCAAGCACCATTTGTATGAGCAAGAGGCGCCAGAAGTTATTATTGAAGTAGACGTTGGCATAATTGATGTCCAACAGGCCTAAACTGCTGGCCTGCAAGGCGCCGCTGGACGCGAAGAATACGGAGTTGACTATGAGTATCGAGAATACGGCCGCCAGCAGGCCGTAGATGGCACTTTCTACCACGAACGGGCCGCGTATGTACCAGGTGGTGGCACCCAGCAGGCGCATTATGGTTATCTCGCTGCGGCGGTTGAATATGGCCATCTGGATGGTATTGAAGATGATGAGCGCGCATATCACAGCGAACACCGCCACGGTGACTATGCCGATCTTGCGCAGGACATTTGTGGCATGCGTGATGTTGTCGATGGCTTCCTTGCGGTCAGCCTGGTACGACGGCGAATCGGATGTCTGGAGCTTCTTGTTTTCCGGCTTATCCAGAAAATCCTTTATGGTCTGCACCTCGTTAAGATCCTTGGGATAGATGTTGATGGTGGCCGGTATGGGGTTGCCGGCCGTGATGGCGGCGGCCGACAGGTTCTCGTTGTTGCTCTTATCCTCCACGAAAGCCTTCAGAGCCTCGTCCTTGTTCAGGTATACCACCCGGTCGACCACGGGTTGATGCTTCAGGTCGTCCACCAATGCCTCGGCCTGCTTCTCGGTGACCGAGTCCTTAAGGTAGGCCGATACGCTGATCTTATTGGTTATCTGGGTGATGGTGTTCTCGAACGTGGCGTTAGTAATGACCGAGAACAGCACGATGGTCAAGGTGACCACCATGACGGCTATGGCGGCCACGGCCAGCGTGACGTTTCGCATGAAGTTGATGATGCCGCTATGTATTATCCGCCAGAGGGTTATAAGTTGCCGTTGCATAGCCTGCCTTACGACTTCCCGTTGCCGCTGTTATACGTGGCGTTGGCGCGGTCGCTCACGACCTTGCCGCCTTTGATGGCGACGACGCGGCGCCTCAGTTTGTTCACGATTTCCTGGTTGTGGGTGGTAAGCAGTACCGTGGTGCCGAAGCGGTTGATCTT
>DASUOD010000096.1:0-5101 GCA_036276795.1 Saccharimonadales bacterium (SeqCode) | reverse complement strand
CAATGTCACGGTCTTCCCGGCCCGGCTGGTCACCCTGTATAGCTTCGGGCTGGCGTTCGTCTTCGTCCTGGGGGAGCGCACCCTCGCCCGGGGCGTACGGCGCCAGTTGTTCAGCTATGGCCACGGCATAAATAACGTCCTGCTAGTGGGCGACACCAAGACCACCCAGCGCCTGATCGATGCCCTCAGCGACACGGCGGTCACGGGCTACAGGATAGTCGGCGTGGTCGGTGGCGTGCGCCACAAGCTAAAACATCACTACGATTCATACCGCGAATACCCCGGTTTCGACGACGCCATCAAGCACCTGGGCGGCAAGGGCAAGCCCCTGCATACGATAATCCAGACCGAACTCTATGCGGATGGTGAGAACAACGACAGGATCCTGACCTACGCGCAGGAGAACCACGCCGCTTACCGGTTCGTGCCCGGCAACAGCGAGCTGTTCGTAGGCAAGATCGAAGCGGACCTGTTCCATACCATTCCCTTCATCGCGGTGCATCAGACGGCGCTCATCGGCTGGGGCCGTGTGGTCAAGCGTCTGACCGACATCTTGCTGGGCGGCCTGTTCCTGGTGATAGCTCTGCCGTTCATGGCGGTGATGGCGGTCGCGATCAAACTGGCGGACGGCGGCCCGGTATTCTTCCGTCAGACCCGCCTGAGCCGCTTCAATACCCCGGTGAGGATCTTCAAGTTCCGCACCCACCGGCCCGGATACAGCGGCATGGAGCCGGAAGAGGCCTTCCGTAAGATGGGACGGCCCGAGCTTATAAAGGAGTACCGCGCGAACGGCGACTGGCTGGCGGACGATCCGCGCGTGACGGCCATAGGCCGCTTCCTAAGGCGTACCAGTATGGATGAACTACCCCAGCTGCTCAACGTGGTGCGCGGCGACATCAGCCTGGTAGGGCCCCGCGCGCTGGTCCCCTATGAACTGGAGAAGTCCGAACAGATGAACCTTATCCTGAGCGTCAAATCCGGCATGACCGGCCTGGCGCAGATATCCGGCGTAAGTGACTTAAGCTTCACCGAACGCCGCAAGCTGGACCTGTACTACGTGCAGAACTGGAGCTTCTTCAGCGACCTGGTCATATTGGTGAAGACCTTCTGGGTGGTCCTGTTCCATAAGGGGACCCGCGGATGAGCGCGGCCAGGAAAAAGAAGATGAAGGTCGCCATCGTCTGCGACTGGTTGACGGGTATCGGCGGCGCCGAGCGCGTGGTGCTGGAACTGCACCGCATGTTCCCGGACGCGCCTATCTACACTTCGCAGTACGACCCTGGCGGCATCGACTGGTTCAAGGACGCTGATGTCCGGACCACCAAATTGCAGACGTTGTCCCCCCGCCTTAAGAAGTTCCTGCCCCTGCTCCGCGCCCGCGAATTCAGCCGTATGGACCTGAGCGGCTACGACCTGGTCATATCTTCCAGCGGCGCCGAGGCCAAAGGCGTGCGTACCGGCAAGGATACCGTGCATATCTGCTACTGCCATTCGCCTACTCACTATTACTGGATACGGCACGATGAATATCTGGAGAATCCCGGCTTCCCGCGCGGTACCAACTGGTTGGCCCGCCTGGGGCTCAGACTGCTGGCCGACCCGCTCAAACGCTGGGACAGGCATGCCGCCAAGCGCCCTGACTATTTCATAGCCAATTCCACGCACACCCAAAGCATGATAAAACGCTACTACAAGCGCGATTCCACCGTCATCTTCCCGCCCGTGGAAACGGATCGTTTCCGTCTGCCCGGCAATGCCAAACCTCCCTTAAGGCACGGCTTCGTCATAGCCGGCCGCCAGACCCCCTACAAGCGGTTCGATCTGGCCATAGAGGCCTGCAACGAACTGAAGGTGCCCTTGGTAGTCATCGGCGACGGCCCGGACCACAAACGGCTCGAGAAGCTGGCCGGCCGGAGCATAACTTTCCTTACCAACGTGAATGATCAGCAGATAGTCGAACATTTCCAGTCGGCCATCGCCTGCATCATGCCCAATATGGACGATTTCGGCATCGTGGCGGTCGAGGCCCTGTCCGCGGGCACGCCGATAATCGCCTACAACAAGGGCGGCGTGCTGGATTACGTCGAACCGGGCAAGACCGGTCTGTTCTTTGAACGCCAGACGCCGGCGGCCCTGGCCAAGACGTTGGAAGCAGCCATGGGCAAGAACTTCGACCACGGCTCCATCGCCAAGAGCGCCGATAAGTTTTCGGTATCGTCTTTCGCCAAGAGTATGCGAGAATATATAGACCAAGTATGTGCGGAATAGTCGGCTACATAGGCGATAAGCCCGGTAAGGACGTGGTGCTCAAAGGGCTCGAGGCCCTGGAATACCGCGGCTATGATTCGGCCGGTATCGCCCTGATAGACGACGGCCAGGCCCAGGTCTTCAAAGAGGTGGGCCGGGTCAGCGGCCTGATCAAGGACATGGAAGGTAAAGATTCCAACGCGCGCCTGGCCATGGGCCACACCCGCTGGGCCACCCACGGCGGCGTCACCGAGCAGAACGCGCACCCGCAGGCCAACAACGCCGGCGACATCCTGGTAGTCCACAACGGTATCATCGAGAACTTCGCCGAGATCCGCGAACGTCTTAAGACCGAGGGTTATCACTTTGATTCTCAGACCGACACGGAGGTCATACCCAATCTTATAGATTATTATTGCAAGCAGCTGGCCTCGTTCGAGGAAGCTTTCAAGGCCTGTCTGGGTGATATCCGCGGGGCCTACTCCATAGTGGCCATCACCACGCGGGAACCTGACATCATCTACGCCGCCCGCTTGTCCAGCCCGTTGGTCATCGGCGTGGGCGAAGGCGAACATATACTGGCCTCCGACCCGTCGGCCGTCATGGACCACACAAAGAAGGTCATCTACCTGGAAGACTACGATGTTGCGGTGATAACCGCCGGTAAGGCCAAGATCCAGAACCTGAAGGAAGACAAGCCGGTGGAACCAAAGACCGAGCTGCTGGACTTCGACGGCGAAACGGCCGAACTGGGCGATTATCCCGCCTTCATGCTCAAAGAGATCTTCGAAGCTCCCGCCACCATCAAATCAGCTACTCTGGGCCGCGCCCGGGCAGACCAGAACCTGGTCAAGCTGGGCGGTCTGGAAAACGTGCTAAGGCAGCTCAAGCACATCGACCGCATCGTCATCGTGGCCATGGGCACCTCATTCAACGCCGGCCTGGTGGGCGAGTACATCATCGAGGAACTGGCCGGCATACCGGTAGAGGTCCAGCTGGCCAGTGAATTCAACTACCGCGAAGAGCCGTTCTCGCGCAGCACGCTCTTATTGGCCATCTCCCAATCAGGCGAGACCGCCGACACCATCGCCGCGCTCAAGAAGGTGGAAGATTATGGCGTCCTGCGTCTTGGAATCGTGAATGCCGTGGGTTCCACCATCGCCCGCATGACCGACGCCGGCGTCTACTGCCACGCCGGGCCGGAAAAGGCCGTGGCCAGCACCAAGGCCTTCATAGCCCAGGTCACCGTACTGTCGTTGATCGCCCTGCACCTGAGCGACGGTAAGCACCCCAACTTCAAACCCCTGCTGGAGGAGTACGCCGCCCTGCCCGACAAGGCCCAGAAAGTCCTGGACCAGGCCGACGTCATAAAGACCGTGGCCGATAAGTACGTCCATAACCGCGATTTTCTTTTCATCGGCCGCCACACCGGTCTGCCCTCCGCCCTGGAAGGCGCTTTGAAGCTGAAGGAAATCTCTTACATCCACGCCGAAGGCTACGCCGCAGGCGAGATGAAGCACGGCCCGCTGGCCATGATAGACAACGACTTTCCCACTTTCGCTTTCGCCACCGATTCGCCACTCTTGGAAAAGACATATTCAAACATCCAGGAGATCAAGGCCCGCAAAGGCCCGGTAGTAGCCGTGGCCACCGAAGGTAATCAGTCCATCAAGGAGCTGGCCGACGACGTCATCTACGTGCCGCCCACCGTGGAAGCCCTGCAACCCATCCTTCACGCCATAGTCACTCAGCTATTTTCTTATTACATCGCCACTTCCAAGGGCTACGACGTAGATCGACCCCGCAACCTGGCCAAGTCCGTCACCGTCGAATAACGATTCGGTCTCCTGTAGAGGATATGACACCAAACTAACAGGGGTCAGACTATGGCTATATGTTGACATAGGTCCCGGCACCCTAGGAGTAGATGTATGCGTACCCATAGGTATGCCAAGGATTATGTTTAAGGAACGATTGGGGGGCCAAGCATTTCTGTTCCGGCCTGGCTTTACCACCAGGTCCTGCCAGCTTACCCTTAAACAGCTCCGCACAGGTAAGTCGCAGGTTATCGCTATGGTCTTACTTGGATAGCGCGGATAGACAACGACACACTTACTCCGGACCTCCCGAGAAAAACGGCATATTTTTACCCCTGTTAGTTTGGTGTCATATCCTCTACGCGTCGCAAAAAGCGATTTTATTGCGACTGGGGTTGTCAGACTACGTGGAGGATGGCTTCCACGGCGACGGCCGTCTCCTGCCAGCGCGATATCTCCAGGCTGTCTACGCCCATGGCCTTCACGGGGTAGTCGTTGCCGCCGGGCTCCAGACGGTCCCCGATGAACAGTAGCTCGTCCTTGCCGATTTCCAGCATTTCCATCAGTTTCTTCATGCCATAGGCCTTGTCGATACCTTTCTTGGTCACGTCGATGGAAGTGACGCCGCCCACGCGCACTTCGAACTCGGGTATCAGTGGCGCTATGTAGTCGCGCAGGGCGTTCTTTTTGCTATTGTCCGGATCCCAGGCTTCCTTCTTGCGCACGCCTTCCTTGCCCAGCTCGTCCACGATATCCTGGCCCAGGACCGAATATGTAACCTGCGAGCCGCGGTCCTCTACGCACTCGCCGTATACTTTCTTCTCGCGCATGCCCAGGTCGTCAAACCCTTTGTTCAGGGCCGCGATGATCTTTTTCTTCTCGGGCTCGGTAAAGTTCTCGGCATATACCTCGTACCAGCCGCCGCGTTTATCGTCGGCCTTGCCCATGTCGTACTGGTAATACCGCGTGCCGCAGGTGGGCATGATGTGCAGGCGCTCCAATTGGGCGGGGGTGGCGTTCATGTTCCCCAGGAGCTG
>DASUOD010000095.1:0-4825 GCA_036276795.1 Saccharimonadales bacterium (SeqCode) | reverse complement strand
GAACGTCGGTGAATTCGTGCGTGACGCCTTCGATCTTGAAGGCGGTGACGGCCGCGCCGGCGATGCTGGACAGCAGTACGCGGCGCAAGGAGTTGCCGAGCGTCATGCCGTAGCCGTTATGCAGGGGCTCCACGACGAAGGAAGCCGAATTGCTGGCATGGTCATCTACCTTCACGAGACCCGGCGTATGGATGATATTGTTGGACATTGCTTGCTCCTTCTTAGCGTGAGTAATACTCTACGATTAACTGTTCGTTGATATCCGGTTCGGCGTCGTCGCGCGACGGAATACCGGTTACCGACAGGCTTAATTTTTTGCGGTCAGCCTTGATCCAGGCGGGGATTGCGCCGGGAGCGGGGCTGACATCGTCAAGCTTCTTGAAATATTCGGTCTTGGCGCTGTGAGGCCGTACCGTTAGGCGATCGCCGGCCTTCAGGCGGATCGATGGGATGTCCGTGCGACGGTCGTTAAGCAGGAAATGGCCGTGCGTGACCAGCTGGCGGGCAGCGCGGCGGCTGGGCGCGAAACCGGCACGGTAGATGGCGTTGTCGGCCCGCTGTTCCAGGAACTGGAGCAGGACCTGGCCGGACTGGCCTTCCTGGCGGTCGGCCTCTTTCATAAGCCTGCTGAACTGGCGTTCCAGCAGACCGTAAAGGCGCTTGACCTTCTGTTTTTCACGCAATTGGAGTGAATATTGGCTGGTCCTGATACGCATGCCCCGGCCCGTCGGGTTCTGACCGGGCTTGGAGGTACGCTTGACCAATGCCTTATGGGCCTTGGGGTGAAGCGCGTAGCCCTCGCGGCGGCTCATCTTGACTATGGACTGGCGGTCGCGGGCCATCTAGATCCTCCTCGCTTTCGGTGGGCGGACGCCGCCGTGCGGCACGCCCGTTACGTCGGTGATCGATTCCACGGCGATGTCCATGCCGGCCAGTACGCGGACCGCGGCGTCACGGCCCAGACCTACGCCCTTGACGAGCACCTCGGCCTTAGAGAAGCCGAATTGCTGCTTGGCGTTCTGGGCGGCGCGTTCGGCGGCCACCTGGGCGGCGTAGGCCGTACCCTTCTTGGAGCCGCGGAAGCCGCAGGCTCCGGCGCTGGAAGTGGTCAGCACGTTGCCCTTGCTGTCCGTGAATGTGATTATCGTGTTGTTGAAGCTGGCCTGTACGTGGACCTGGCCGCTCGGGACCGAACGCTTGGCCTTCTTGCGCCTGGGCGTCTTCTTGGGGGCTTCGGCCTTGGCGTCTTCGGACTGTTCCGCCTTGCCCGCGTCGGGGGCGTCGGTCTTCTTGGCTTCTTCCGGTGCTACTTTGGTATCTTCTGCCATATGCCTTAAGTCTTAGATGGTACTTTCTTGGCGGTGCCGCCCACCGTCATCTTCCTGCCGCGGCGGGTGCGGGCGTTGGTCTTGGTGCGCTGGCCGCGCGAAGGCAGGCCGGACGCGTGCCGCTGGCCGCGATATGTCTTGATCTCTTTGAGCCGCTTGATATTGCCGCTGACGATGCGCTGGAGCTCGCCTTCTACCACATAGTCAGCATTTATGGAGTCCTGGATGCGCGAGATCTCGGCGTCCGTCAGATCCTTTACGCGGGTAGTTTGCTCTACCCGGGCCTTGGCCAGTATGTCGCGTGCGGTCTTGGACCCGATGCCGTGTATGTACGTCAGCGCGACCCAGACCTGTTTCTCGGCCGGTATGGTGACGCCGGAGATACGTGCGGCCATGCTTAACCCTGCCTCTGCTTATGCTTAGGTTTGAACTTATTGATTACATAGACCCGGCCTTTGCGGCGGACTATCTTATCATCCGGACTTATCTTCTTGACGCTGGCACGCACTTTCATGCGGATCTTGCTCCTTTACTGCAATGACACACTGCCTTGTGGTAGTGATTAACCTTTGCGATAGGTGATTCTTCCCTTCGTAAGATCGTAAGGGGTCAACTCGACCGTAACGCTGTCGCCCGGTACGATACGGATGAAATACTTCCGCATCTTCCCTGCGACGTGAGCTATGATCGTATGGCCGTTCTCAAGCTCTACCCGGAACTGAGTCCCGGGAAGGGTTTCGACGATCGTTCCCGTCAGCTCGATTACTTCCTTGTTGGCGGCCATAGATATAACAGGGCCTAATTATAGCAGAGGCCACAACGCTTTGTAAAGAGTTTTTGCACCCTAAATTTTTATCCGCGTCGTGGTCGCGAATCTTCCCTATGATACCACGTACTATCGCTTGTTGCCAGGCTTGGCGCGGTCCAGTAAGCGGCGGCTGAACTTGAGGCGGCTGCCTCCGGTAGCGGCGTCGGCCGGGGCTTCCGGTTCGTAGAAGAAATCCGGTTCGGAGTATTGGTCGTAAGTCACCATCAGGGCGCGCGATTCGACGGCGCGCAAGGTCTGCAAGGCCACGGAAACAAGTATCAGGATGCTGGTTCCCCCCAAGGTGATGCTCACAGTTATGTATCTTTGCCCCAGCACCGGCATCACGGCCAACAGGCCCAGGCTGGCCGCACCGAACAGCGTCAGGCGGTTGATGATCTTCGCCAGATACTTTTCCGTTTCCTTGCCGCCGCGTACGCCCTCTATGAAACCGCCCTGTTTGTGCAGGTTCTCGGCGATCTCCTGCGTATTAAACGTTATGCTGGTGTAGAAGAAGGTGAATGCGAACACCAGGAAGAAGTAGGTCGCCGGGTAGATATATGCCGTTAGCCCTTCGGTGGCGAAAGTGGCGGCCGTGGGCGCCTGGAACCAGGTGACCAGGTTCTGGCCAAGCTGGGCCCACTGCGGGTTGGCGACGCCGCTGAGCAGCTGCCCGGCGAAACTCGGCACGCTTAGGAAGGCCACAGCGAATATGATGGGCACGACGCCGGCAGTTATCAGTTTGACCGGCAATACCGTGGTTACCCCGCCGTACGCCCTGTTGCCCTGCACTCTCTTGGCATAATTGACCGTAAGGTTGCGTGCCGCCTCGTTGAGCATGACCACGAGCCAGGTCACCAGAAGCACCGCGGCCAGCAGTATGCTGGCGTAGATAAGTTCACCTTTGCTGAAAGGCAGGCCGACGCCCAGCAACGACAGATCGCTGGCGCCGGCCGTGCCCGCGCTGATGATCTGGCCCAGTTCGGATGGCAGACTGCTGACTATGCCGACGGTTATCAGGAGGGATATGCCGTTGCCGACGCCTTTTTCGGTCACCAGCTCGCCCATCCACATCAGAAGCATGGATCCGCCGGTCAGAGCAGCCACCATGAGCACCCATTGCATTGGAGAGGTGGTGGCCGTGATGTCGCCGATACCGCCTAGGGATTGCGCCGCCTGGCGTATCAGATAGATCGAGCCTATGGCCTGTATGACGGCCAAGGGCAAGGTGAGCATACGGGTATACTGGTTGATTTTCTTCTGGCCGAATTCGCCTTCCTTGCGCAGGGCTTCCAGCTGGGGGACGGCCTTGGTCAGAAGCTGCATGATGATGGACGCGTTTATGTACGGTCCGAGGCCGGCAATCATGATGGAGAAGTTAGCCAGCGCACCGCCGGACAGCACGTTTATGAAGCTGAGCAGCTGCGGGGTATTCTCCGCATTGAACAGGTTCTGCAGCACCTGGTGCAAGGTTTCGGCGTTGCCTATGGGCACCGGGATGTGGGCCAGGATACGGAAGATGAGCAGGATGCCGAGTACTGCCAGCAGACGGCCGCGCATATCCTTGTGCCCAAGCGACTTGGCAATTATTTTCCAATTCATATTTTCTAGGTTGCCCCCGGTTCTTATCCGTCCATTAAACCACAGATAGGGCCGGCGATAAAGCGCCTAGGCGTTAGGATTCGGCTGATGTTTCAGGTACCGGTTCCATGCCGGAGCCGAGGCGCTTTCCCTGTCGGCCATCACCAGCTCAAGCGCTATCTGGCCGGCAGGCACATGGACCGAATAAGGGGAATCCTCGGCGCTCAAGTAGGCTTGACCGGGCTCCACGGTCAGCTCGCGTCCGGACGGTAGGCTCACCGTCATCGGTCCTCCCAAGGTGATATCCGCGAACCTCTTGTCGGTCAGGTCCCGGCTGGCAGGGTCCTTGGCCTTGTCGTCCGCCGGCCGCCGGAACCGTGTACCTCCGGGATCGCTGCCCCTGATGATGTCCAGGCCCAAGGCTACAAGGGTCTCCTCGCCGCCATCTACGGTCAGAGGACGCTGCGGCGCGCTTGAAACGCCGCCGAGATGCTTCAGCAGCTCGGTCACCCTTGCCGACATCATGCCTTCGTATAAGCCATAGCATCGGAACAGGTCCTGTTGCAGCAGTTGGCCGGCCAGGTCCTGCATCATACCCAGCTCCGGCGTGTCCAGTCTGAAGACCGTGCCGGGATTTGCCTTGAACAGTTCCGTCATATGTGTGATTTTACTTAATCACACCGTTATAACCATGAACGGTTAGGACTTTTCCTTGGCCGCGGTTTCGGTCTTGGTCTTGGGCCGGCCTAACCGGGCGGTCTGCTCGAAGCTCCCGCCGGCTTTCTGCACGGCGTCTACGGCAGATGCGCTGGCGGCGGGCAATTTGACGGCGACTTTCTTGGTAAGCTCGCCTTTGGCTATCAGCTTTACCTTCACGTAAGGGCTGCTGATAAGTCCGGCTTCGGCCAGGGCCTTGGCGTCGACGGTCTTGCCGCCGAACCGTTCCAACTGGCCGGTGTAGACGGTCTCGGCGGCTGCGTGGTAACTGCGGAAGCCCGGCAGTTTGGGCAGTTTCTTCATCAGCGGGTTGGAGCCGCCGGCGAAGCCGGGCTTGGCCGTGGATCCGGCGCGGGCTTTCTGGCCCTTGGTGCCGCGGCCGGCCGTCTTGCCC
>DASUOD010000094.1:0-5245 GCA_036276795.1 Saccharimonadales bacterium (SeqCode) | reverse complement strand
TCAAGCTCCGGTTGGACCAGCATATCCGAACCGGCCGCGCCGTAGAGCCCCTTGCGGAGGGCCATCCGATAACGCTCGGGCATCCATAAGGTGGCTATATTGCCGGTCTTGGCCAGGATCTTAAGCGTCAGGCGTTTGACGGCGCTGTTGGTCCTTACCCCGGAAGCTGCCAGCAGGACCAGCTTGCGCGGCTTTAAGAGCCCCATGCTCACCGCCCGGATGGCCAGCGCGCCGCCGTTGCTGTGGCCGATCACCGCATACGGCTGTGCCAGCTTCAGCTTGTCCAGGACAGCGGCCGTGAACCGGGCATAATCATCAAGGTCCCAGGCGGACGCCGGCGGCTGGGTGCCGCCGAACCCGGGCAGATCGACCGCCAGGACCTGGTAGCCGTCAAGCGTCCTGGCCAGCCCAGCCAGTCCTTTTGAGCTGTCCGCCCAACCATGCAGCAAGAGCACCAGCTTGCCCTTGCCGGACAATTCATAGCTGGTCAATAGATTGTCTACGACTACGTTCACTCTTTAAATTATAGGCGCTTGCTACTCTTCCAGCAATTCGCGGAACAACGTGACCGTGCCGGTGTTCGCGCCGGAAGAGGAGGAAGACGCAGGCGCGCCGCCAAGCAGACCAGCATCCAGTTCGCTTAGCACCTCGCTGATGGATTTGGCCTTGTCCGGCTTTTCGATCTTCGGCGCGCTGTCGTTGGGTTGCAAACTGAAGTCGCCGGTAAATTCACTCTTATCCGAACCGTCGGTCTTGTAGCCGAACTTAACCCCCGTCTTACCGGTATCGGTATCTATGGTCACGGTCAAGGAAAAAGTGGCGGTCTGTCCGTTCTCTTTGGATTTACCTGCCAGGAATATCGGGTACTCGCTCCCGCCTTTGTAATTCAAACCGACGTCCAGGTAGTTGGATGCCGGATTGTCCTTATCGTTGAAGCGAACCTTGTACAGGACCCGTTGGTCCTTATCCATCCAGACATCGTAGGTATCGCTCGCCTTGATGTCATCGGCCGCCTCGATGATGGCATCGAAGTTGTCGTCAAGCGTCTTGTCGTAGCCGTTCTCCTTCAGCCAATCGTTGAGCTTGCTGCTTTTGAGCGCGTCCTTCTGGGCCCTTATGTACTTTTTGACGTTAGCTTTCTTTAGCGCGACCTTGTAATGATAGGTGTTGTGGCCGTCCACGGTTTCGGGACCTACTTTCGTTACCACTTCGGTGACCGCCTTGTCCTTTTCGGTGGTGAACAGGTATTCCTTATTGACGCGGCCGAAGGCACGGGCCCCGTCGATCACTTGCTCGCGGGTAGGCGCCGTATCGCCGGGGCTGGAGTCGGTATCACCGGCTCCGGCCGCGCTCAGGCTGTCTATGAACGTATGGTCGATCACTATCCACTGGTCATCCAACTTGGCCAGCTCAGCGTCCAGCGAGGGCATTGCCAGCAACGTCCCCAGCCCCTTTATGCCGCCGGCCTTGACGTATATGTCCGGCGTGTCGCCCGAGCTTTGGATCGTCCTGATGTCGGCGTTGATGCGCGTGGCGGCGGCCCCGATGTCAAAGGTCAGTTCCGCATTCTTACCGTCCGTCTTGTATCCGGCCTTGCCGTCGGTTGAAAAGCCAGCGGCCTTCATCTTGTATGAGCCGGATCCTGAATAGCCCTTATCGTACTTGCCAGCTTGATTATCGGCATAATCGATAAGCCGGTCGTAGCCCTTGCCGGTGTTCGCCAGCGACTGGGAATAAATCACGGATGGGTTGTTGTAATAGCCGAAGTAGAAAGCCGCTGCGCCGGCCGTAAGGATCAGCACCAGGGCAATTAGGGATATGAGCAGCTTGTTCCTGGGAAATCTGCGCTTGGAAGCCGATACCACGGGGTCCGACGGAACGAACGGTTGCTGCGAGGAAGGCGGTGTCATGCCTCCGTCGCCGACCACGGGAGGCGGCACGGAAGACTGGGGTGACGGCGGGATAGGCTGAGGCGCGCCGATAGGGGGCTCTGGTGACGCGGGAGCCGGCGGTCCCGGCGGAGGCGGGGCGGGCGGCGTAGGAGCGGGCGGCGTGTCATCGGCCGCAGGTGTGAACGGCGGCGGAGTGGACCCCATGCCTCGGTCGTCAGAGGGAGTTATCTGAGGTATGCCAGGTTCGGGCGGTTTGGCAGACGGTTCCTGGTTCGGTTCCATACGAATGATTATACATAAGCGATATGATTGGCCAAAGTAATATGGCGAGGCGGCGTGGTGCGCGGGGTGGGAATCGAACCCACACGCCTGTTAAGGCACAGAATTTTAAGTTCTGAGTGTCTACCTAGTTCCACCACCCGCGCGCAACTTAGATTGTACAAGCCTGACCTTTTTATTTCTACCTCTATGGGTAAGCTGTAGGCTGTGGCAATTTGGGCAGAGAATCCGTAAGTTTTCCAGCCGATTGTCATGCCTATCGCCGTTTATATGATCCAGCTCCACGGGCACTCTGCCATCAAGCGCCTGTTCACACCATCCGCAGTTTTCACATTCAGGCTTTTTTTATACCCTCTTCGTAAAGACGCTTCTTAAGCTTATAGCTCTGGGCGTTACTGTTTTCTTTAAGCAGATCTGCAAGCGGTGAGCGCAATTTGCTCCTGTATGTTAGTCCTGTATTCCACCTTTGGCCACAAAAATGCTCGGTCGATAAGGCAAGTTCTTTTATGCGCTTATGTATCTGCTGGTAGTTGCCACCCGCAGGAATCAGACGCAGCTTTATCAAAACCATGCGGTAACTTCGTGATGATTGAACGGCCACTTTAAGCTCCTCGTCCGTCCATGAACGTTTTCTGGGCATGGCCGAAGCTTAGCATTAAAAGATTTAATGTACATGAAATGGAGGCACCTACGGGAATTGCACCCGTGTAAACGGTTTTGCAGACCGCTGCGTAACTACTCCGCCAAGGCGCCATACGCCAGCGGATATTATAGCGTACTATAGATATGCATGGCTTATAAGTACTTCTCGAAGAATGGCAAGGTACTGCCCGCCGAACAGGCCGTGGTACCGCTGGCCGATATAGAGTACGCCTACGGTTTCGGCGTTTACGAAACCATACGCCTGTCCAAAGGCAGACTGCTCTTCCTGGGCGAACATTGCGAAAGACTCATGGGGTCGGCCCGTATCATCGGCCTGCATCATAGTCTTTCCAAGGAATCGGTAGCCCGTAACGTAAAGGAATTGGTAGACAGGAACAAGGCTGATAACTGCAATGTGAAGATACTGCTTATCGGCGGACCGGCCGGCAGCGATGCCACGCTGAACATACTGTGCCTGAATCCGCTGTTCCCTGACCGCAAGCTATACAAGCAAGGCGCGCACGTGATAACCGAGTGGATGGAACGGCCTTTCCCGCACGCCAAGACACTGAACATGCTGCCCAGTTATCTGGCACACCGGGGCGCCCGGGTAGCAGGCGCCTATGACGCGTTGCTGGTGAACCGCCACGGCTATGTCACCGAAGGCACCAGCACCAACTTTTTCGGACTTAAGGGCCATACTATCTTCAGTCCGCCCGTAGCCGAGATCCTCCCCGGCGTCACGCGCGACAAGGTCCTGAAGGTCGCCGGGCAGAACGGCTTCAAGATCGAGCAAAAAGATCTGAAGCTGGACGATTTGCGGGAATACGACAACCTTTTCCTGACCGGTACTTCGGTAAAGATCATGCCCATACGTTCCGTCGACGCCCTGGAACTCGATCCTCCCTCCTCCGCGTTGCGCGGCCTCATGAAGGCCTTTGACGACTTCCTTGCCTTTGACAATTAGCAATAATTAAGGTATCGTAAGGAAAATGTCAACGGCAGAATTCATACCGCGCTCCGACGAAGAGCGAGCCCGGGAGCAGTTCGAGAGTACCGGGCATGTAGGCCTGTCCGGACTGTACGACGCAACTTTGGCTCCCGCGGCGTTAGCCGAAGCACGCCAGCAATTCTTAAGGTGGCGTAACCGTGGACCGGGCGAAAGCGTGGCCCGTCTAAGATTCGACCCCGCGCGGCAAAAAGCGCTGGCCGTCATCATAGAAGGCATGCGCGAAGGCGCCGTATTACTCGGGCATAGCCTGGTCCCGGGAACGGGGGAAGCGGCGCAATTCGACATCATAGACATGGGCCGCGGCGCCAAAGGTCCCGCACATACCGATAACGGAGCCTTCATAGACGTGGTGGCCGCGACCAACCTGCAAGGGCCGTCGACCCTATGGTTCGAAGGCGAAGGCGACGGAGCTACCTATGCGCTGGAGCCGGGGATGGTGGTCATACATGATCTCGCCAAAGGTCTTCTGCACCAGGGTGCGGCAGGCGCGGACGAGTCCCGCATAGGGTTGGCGGTGGCCAGGCGCGACCGTTAATAGATTCATACCGCCATGCCGACCAAGTGGCCGATGAAAGCGGTTATGGCCATGGCCGCACCGCCGCCGAAGAAGACCCGGCTGGCTGCACGCATCCTGTGACCGCCGCCTATATACGCGCCGGTCACCCCCGTGATGGCCAGCGCCGTCAAAGAAGCTATCACCAGGATCGGGCCGTCGGCATGACCCTTCGAAAAGAATGCCGCCAGGATAGGTACCGTCGCACCTACGGAGAACGCTACGGCCGAAGCCGCAGCGGCTTGCAACGGACTTACCAAGGCCCCTTGGTCCAGGTTCAGTTCATCGCGGGCATGAGCGTCCAAGGCGTCATGCCTATGCATCTGCTCGGCCACCTGCCCGGCCAGCTTCTTGTCCAGCCCGCGGCTCTCATAGATCGCGGCCAGCTCAGCCAGCTCTTCCTTGGGGTTCTCTTCCAGCGAGCGTTTTTCCATTGCCAAATCGGCTCTTTCCGAATCCCTCTGTGAACTCACGGACACGTATTCGCCCACCGCCATCGACAACGCGCCGGCCGCCAGGCCGGCTATACCGGCGGTCAGGATGGCCGGGCGGCTGGAAGAAGCTGCCAGCACGCCAAGCATCAGGCTGGATGTAGATACTATGCCGTCATCCGCACCCAACACCCCTGCCCTCAACCAGTTGGACCGGTGCGACCGGTGCGGCTCCTCGGGGTGCGCGGACGGGTTTTTGCTCATCTACTGAATATTATCAGAGGATGCGTCCGGATGTGTTAGATTTCCCGCGTTACCATCGTGTATGAAGCTTATGACTTGTTGACAATTTACCCATAATGGTCTATAATTGTCCGTCACATGGTTCCTTTGGTTAAGGTACTTCTACTAGGGTGGAGTATGTAAACGAGAGGAA
>DASUOD010000093.1:0-2940 GCA_036276795.1 Saccharimonadales bacterium (SeqCode) | reverse complement strand
CGCCTGCTGAAAGGCATGGGCGTCGAGCTGGTGGCTGACCGCGTGGAAAGCGGCCGGACCGCCCGCGAGAACGGTCTGGTGCCGATAATGCCGATGCTGGACATATACCCGGCTGTTGTACAGGGGCCGGCGTGAAGATCTACAAAAATCCTGCCAGGAGCCGGTGGGGAGGGCTTTGCGCCAGACCGGCAAAACCCCCGCGGGCTCTGGACGCAGTGGTCGCCGAGGTCTTCGACAAGGTCGCGGCCAAAGGCGACGAGGCTCTAAAGGCCTACACCCGCCGCTTCGACGGCGTGTCCATCGATAAGGTCGCGATGCCGGCCGGCCAGGTGGAACGCCTGGCCGGACGCGTCTCGCCGGATCTAAGGCGGGCCATCGACCAGGCTTACGAGAACATACGCAAGTTCCACCAGTCACAGGAGCCAACGCCCCGGGAAAGCATAGAGACGTTCCCGGGCGTACTTTGCTGGCGGGAACGGCGGGCCATCGAACGGGTAGGCCTGTACGTGCCGGGTGGTTCGGCTCCGCTGGTATCGACCGTGCTGATGCTCGGGGTACCGGCACAGCTGGCGGGCTGCCAAGCAATAACTTTATGTACTCCGCCGACGCCGGACGGCACGGTGGGTCCGGCCATCTGTTACGCGGCACTCAAGATCGGCGCAACGACCGTAGTGCGCGTAGGAGGCATACAGGCCATTGCCGCTCTGGCTATCGGTACGGAATCCGTGGGCCGAGTAGATAAGATATTCGGCCCCGGCAACCAGTATGTGACGGCGGCCAAGCAGTACGCCGCGTCTAACGCCAGGACGGCCATCGATATGCCGGCCGGTCCGTCCGAGGTATTGGTGGTGGCCGACGGACTTGCGGATCCGGAATTCGTAGCTTCCGACCTGCTCAGCCAGGCCGAACACGGTCCGGACAGCCAGGCCGTCCTGCTTACGGACGACTACGTTCTGGCACGGGCCGTCAAGAAGGCCGCCGCCAGACAGCTCAAAACCCTGCCAAGGTCTGAAATCACAGGGCAGGCGTTGTCCGGTTCATTCTGCGTGGTATTCGATTCGATCGGGTTGGCCCTGGAATTTTCCAACGCCTACGCGCCCGAGCACCTTATATTGGCTATGCGAAAGGCAGGATCGTATGTTAACAAGGTCAGTAGCGCCGGTTCCGTGTTCGTGGGTGATTACTCGCCAGTGACGGCGGGCGACTATGCATCCGGAACCAACCACACGCTTCCGACGGACGGATGGGCCCGCAGTTCCAGCGGAGTTTCGTTGGACAGCTTCGTGAAGCAGGTTACTTTCCAGAAACTCACCAGGAAAGGGCTGTCCGGTCTGGCGCCGACCATAACGGTCCTTGCCCAAGCAGAGGGTCTGGAAGCGCACGCCCGGTCGGTCAGGTTGCGGTTGGAGGAAATATGAACCGCTTAAGAGAAATAAACTCGGCCGATCAGCTGGACTATGGCAAGCTTACGGATCCGGTAAGTGGTGAGGGCATAGTTCCTGTGATTTGCGTGGATAGCGCTATTTTGGCCACGGAAGGTTTACTGGCCCTACGGATGCAGGGTTTTGCCAACGAAGAAGCGGTAGCGGTCACTTTGGAGATCGGTAGGGCGACATTCTTTTCGCGCGAGCGTCAGAAACTCTGGACGAAGGGAGAGGAAAGCGGTAATCTCCTGCTGGTCCGAGCCGCCTACACGGATTGTGATGCCGACAGCCTGCTACTGGACGTGGATGCGCAGGGACCTTCCTGCCACGCCGGCGCGGAAACCTGTTTCGTGGATCCGGACGGATAGGGATTACGTATGTTGCCGAAGCGTGTCATACCTTGCCTGGACGTCGACGGCGGCCGTGTCGTGAAAGGTACGGAGTTCGTGGACATCCGGGATGCCGGCGATCCCGTGGAGCTGGCGGGACGTTATGCTGCCGAAGGTGCCGACGAACTGGTGTTCCTGGATATTTCGGCCACCGTCGAAGCACGCGACACCATGGTCGATGTGGTCAGACGTACGGCGGCCGAGGCATTCATACCGCTGACCGTAGGCGGCGGCGTCCGGTCTGAAGCCGATGCCCAGGCTCTGCTTGATGCTGGCGCTGACAAGGTGGCGGTCAACTCCGCGGCACTACGCGACCCTTCGCTTATAGACCGTCTTGCAAGCCGTTTCGGCAGACAGTGCGTTGTGCTGGCCGTGGATGCGAAACGCGATGGCCGGGAGTGGACGGCTTATGCCGCCGGCGGTAGGACAGCTACCGGGAAGGAGGTTACCGGTTGGATCCGCGAAGCGGTAGGTCTGGGCGCCGGCGAAGTCCTATTGACCAGCATGGACCGTGACGGGACCGGCAACGGCTACGATTTAGATCTGCTCAGATCGGTTACCGGAGTCGTAGACGTACCGGTCATAGCTTCAGGCGGCGCGGGCCGGCCGGAGCATTATGTCCAGGCTATCCGTGAAGGGGGTGCGGAAGCCGTATTGGCGGCTTCGGAATTCCATTATGGCCGTACCACGCTCAGCGCCGTGAAGGCCGTACTCAGGAACGAAGGCATACCCGTACGACCGGCATCGTCCGCGGCAATGGAACCACTTCCAGGCACGGGCTCCAACATAGCCATAGCGGACTATGGTCTGGGCAACCGCTTTTCCGCCCGGCAGGCACTGTGTAAGGTGGGTGCAGACGTGGCCGTGACCGCCGATGAAGCTGAACTGGCGGCGGCCGACGGGATCATTCTGCCGGGAGTAGGTGCGTTCCGTACTGCCATGGAACGGCTTCGCCAGGAAGGCATGGATACCGTTCTCAAGCGGCTGTCCGTGGCGGGCAAACCCATCCTTGGTATCTGTCTGGGCGCGCAGCTGCTACTCGATGGCTCGTACGAAGATGGGTGGTGCGAGGGTCTGGGCCTGATAAGAGGGCAGGTGCAGGAGATAGAGCTGCCGATCAGGCCGAA
>DASUOD010000092.1:0-2848 GCA_036276795.1 Saccharimonadales bacterium (SeqCode) | reverse complement strand
CTACCGCCGCTACCTGGAAAAGCGCCTGCGCGAAGCGTACGGCTTCGAAGGCACGCCCGTCCAACTCTGGTTCATCGAAAAACACAAAGCCCACAAGCACGGCGCCAGCCCCACCAAGACCAAGAAAAAGGTATCATAAGGTAATGGCACTGTTCCAACGCCGGCCCCAGACCAGCGACCCGACCAACTACTACACGGTCGGGGCGAATAAGAACGTCCTGCTGGTAGGCCTCGGTAATCCCGGCAAAAAGTACGAGCTTACCCGCCACAACGCCGGCTTCATGTGCATAGACGAGTTCGTCAATAAAACGGAAGAGATGGACAAATGGATAGAGAAGAAAGACCTGAAGTGTTTCTTTAGCACCGGGCAGATGGGCCAAAACCGCGTCATCGCCATCAAACCTACCGCATACATGAACCTGAGCGGCGAGGCCGTGCAGGCAGTTATGAACTTCTATAAGATACCCTCTGACAAGGTCGCCGTGATCCACGACGAGCTGGACATAGATTTCGGCCAGATCCGCCTGCGCCGTGGCGGCTCCAGCGCCGGCCACAACGGCATCAAATCCGTCACACGGCATATAGGCGAAGATTACAACCGCATCCGCATCGGTATCGGCCCCAAGAAGCCCGCCTCGATCGAGAGCGAGGATTTTGTCTTACAGAAGTTCCCGTCGGAACAGCAGGAACAACTGCCTAACATGAAGCGCGAGATCGTATCTATATTGAACGAATACCTGTACGGCACCGAACTGCCGCACGAAACCCGCAGCTTCCTAATTTGAACGCGCAGCTGGCCAAAGCTCATGCTCGTCAAACGTGCGGATGACACCGCGGACCGCGGCCGTAAAAGCCCTGATCTTAAGCGCCGGACAGCCAAGAGGAATTATTCGCTCAGGCCCCACGTTCCATACCTGCCAGGTTTTACCTGTAGTGTCCGCGACTTCCAGATCAAGCAGGTCCCCCTTCAGCTTCATGGTGTTTCCTTCGTCCGCAATGAATAAATCCTGCCTGTAGCCCAGATTCATCCCTTTGCTAGATGGGTCTTCGGCGGTATAGATACTATGGCTGTTCGGTATGAATCGCGCGCCCTTTAAGGCTACCAGCGCAGGGCCGAGATGCCTTCTATCCAAAGCTGCCAAACTGCGTAAGGTATCTAGGCTGTTGCGAACAGCCATAGCTTCATCTGCAGTCGCACCTGAACTACCACCTATTACCCCCGGGACGGTCCATGAAAAGTTTACGCTTTCTTCAACGGCCGTGTTTATACCTCGATTCAACAAAGTCCTTAGGTGTGGATAAGCTCCAAAAACATCGGGCATATCGATTGCAGCACCGGCAGACGGGTTAGCGACAGCTTCTGCCGCCTCTAGCAACGACTGATTTTCGGTATCTACCCTTAGCACATCCCCTATACTTGCGCTCCATGCTCTTTTAAGCACGGTTTTAGCGGCGTTTACTTTTTTAAGCCTTTCGGGGTCTTCTCCGTATTCACAGACATCAATAACGGGAGAGAGACCATCTTCCACATCAATATTAATAACCGGGGTTGCCTCAAACGCCAGATCGATGACGCTCCCGAGAACGGCGGCTCGTTCATGGTCAAAATCAGCTTCAAATAAGTCCGTGCGTGGCATATCGCCCTCACGGATGGCTTTCATCCGCATAGCTAGGGAATCGCTCATTTTTATATTATAACATGTTTCTTGCAACTTAAAAGGCCAACGAGAGGGGGTGGGCACCGCTCGTTGGCCTGTTGCACCCTTCAACCCACCCCGGCGAAACATCAATGCCGATACATGTAAAGGCAAGTGTCAGCCCGGAAGCTACCATTTAGGCTCGCTTTGATCGGGGATCCCTAAGCGGTTCCGAAGAGCCGCCGAGAAACCTAGTTAAAGGGGTTAGTTTGTTTTAGAGCGTGCCAGACTTTGACGTCCGGCATGCAAGTACTCAAGTGGAGGGTAACAACTTGGCTCATGCCGCTCTAAAACAATCTAACGATTGCTCCGTCTACCGGGGTTAAATAATTATTAATTATTTTCACCTCTGTGAACGAAGCCATTAGAATGGGGGTAAAAGGTACGAGAATCCGCTTATAGCGGACTCATAGTTTGCTATTTTAGCAAATTCGTGTCTTCGTGTCAATACTTTAAAACATTTTTCTATGATAATCAAGAAGCTAACGCTTAAAACGCCAGGTTACCCCGAAAGGCTGCGGCAGATCCCCAGCCCTCCCAAGCAGCTGTATCACGCTGGGGCGCCCCTGGGCGACCTTCTTAAGCGCCCGGCCGTGGCCATAGTCGGCACGCGCAAGATATCGCCGTACGGGCAGCAGGCCACCATGGAATTCGCGCGCGATCTGGCCAGACAGGGCCTGGTCATCATCAGCGGTCTGGCACTGGGACTGGACGCCCTGGCGCACAAGGTAGCACTTGAAAACGGCGGTCTGTGCATAGCCGTATTGCCGTGCCCGCTTGAAAAAATCGTTCCCGTTACCAACCGTCGGCTGGCCGAAGACATCCTGGCCGGCGGCGGCGTCCTGGTCAGCGAGTACCCGGCAGGCGAGTGGCCTAAGCCGCAGAATTTCATTGCCCGCAACCGGCTTATGTCGGGCCTGTCCGACGTCGTACTCATACCCGAAGCCGGCGGCAAGAGCGGCGCCCTCTATACCGCGAACTTTGCCGTCGAACAGGGCAAGCACGTGCTGGTCGTGCCCGGCGATATATATGCCCCCGGTTCGCAAGGCGTGAACAAACTGCTCAAACAAGGGCAGGCCGGGGCCGCCACCCAAGCCTCGGACGTATTAAGCGTATTAGGACTACGGCAGCATAATATCCGGCCCGATAAG
>DASUOD010000091.1:0-4517 GCA_036276795.1 Saccharimonadales bacterium (SeqCode) | reverse complement strand
CCGTCAAGGTGGCCGCCCCGCCCCGCCCAGACACGCCGGCCGGCGCCGGCAGCGGTCTCGGCCACTCGTACAGACAGGGGCTTAACGAGCGCTACACGTTCGATAACTTCGTGGTCGGGTCCAGTAACGAGCTGGCGTTCGCGGCCTGCCAGTCGGTGGCCCAGAAGCCGGGCTCCAAGTACAACCCGCTTTTCCTGTATGGAGGCGTGGGTATCGGCAAGACGCACCTTATCCAGGCTGCCGGCAACATCATCGCTGGCAAAAACCCCGACTCGAAGGTGCTATACATCTCCACGGAGCAGTTCGTCCAGGAATTCGTGGATGCCCTGCGGTTCCGCAAGACCGCGGCCTTCGCGCGGCACTACCGCTCGGCGGACGTGCTGATCGTCGACGACGTCCAGTTCATAGCCGGCAAAGAAAAGGTGCAGGAGGAGTTCTTCCATACTTTCAATGCCTTGCATGAAGCCAATAAACAGATAATTCTGAGCGCGGATAAGCCGCCCAAGGAAATACCTACCCTGGAAGACCGTCTTAGGTCACGGTTCGCCGGGGGTATGGGAATAGACATGCAGATCCCTGATTTCGAAACGCGTTGCGCCATAGTGCAGGCCAAAGCCAGCCTGCATGACATCGAACTGGACAACGAAGTGGTGGAATACCTTGCGACCAGCATGCACACCAATATCCGGGAGTTGGAGGGAGCCTTGAACCAACTTCTGGCCTACTGCGAGATGCGCGGGCTCCAGCCCACGCTGGCCATAGCCTCGAGTCTTCTTAACGTCAGCAGGGCGCGTCCTAAACACCTGAGCGCCAAGCAGATAATAGAACGTACCGCGCGGCACTTCCAGATACCGCTGGAGGATCTGGTGGGCCCTAAGCGGGACAAGGACATAGTGGTGCCGCGGCAGGTGGCCATGTATATATTGCGCAACGAGCTCAAACTAAGCTTCCCTAAGATAGCCAAGGAGTTGGGTAGGAAGGATCATACCACGGCCATACATTCGGTCGGTAAGATAGATAAGGAGCTCCGTACCGACTCCTCGCTAAGGATGGCGGTGTCGGAGATCAGGGAGCATCTATATGCTTGATTTAGGATGGGGAAATACTGTGGCAAGCCTGTTTATAGGTAGTGTAAAAAATATTACTGAGTTTATTTTTCCAATATGTTTCCACGGCTTTTCCCTGGGTTTTTCCCAACCTAAAACCTTTCACATATATGCGGTGGCGCGCCGGGTTTTTCACACATTCCACAACCCCAATAACAATAAAGTTTTTATATTAAACATTAATAATAATTAAGCGGGTGGATAAAAGGAGCTAACCTATGAAACTACAAGTCACCCAGGAAAATCTGAACCGGGCATTGAATTCAGTGGCACGTGTAGCAAACAGCCGCGGGACCCTGCCCATATTGGCGAACGTACTTGTAAAAACCACCAATAACCGGCTTAGTCTATCCGCTACCAACCTGGATATTGCCATCACCCACTACATCGGCGCCAAAGTGAGCGCCGAAGGCTCCATAACCGTACCGGCGCGCCTGATGCAGGACTTCGTCGGTAGTCTGCCCGAAGGCGTGATAGAACTTGACCTACAAGAGACCAAACTTCACGTCACCACCGATAAATATAAATCGGTAGTGAATGGCATAGTAGCCGACGACTTCCCGGCCATGCCGGCCATATCCGGCGGAAAGAAATGGAGCGTTCCGGGCCCAGGGTTCAAAAAGGCCTTGCAGCAGGTGGCGTTCGCGGCGTCGGCCGACGAGACGCGCCCGGTATTGACCGGAATCCTCATAAGGACCGTGGATGGCGTCCTGACCATGGCCGCCACCGACAGCTACCGCCTTGCCGAAAAGAAACTGGGAAAGAATAAAGAGGATGTCCACATGTTGATACCGGCATCCGCCATGCAGGATCTGTTAAGGGCCGTAGGAGACAGTGAGGACCAAGTGAAGATAACCCATGACGATCAACAAGCCCTGTTCCAGGTCGGCGATATCGAATTGGTCACCCGTCTGCTGAACGGCAAATATCCTGACTACAAGAAGCTCATTCCTAAGAATTTCGGCGCCAAAGCCACACTGAACCGGGCCGACCTGATAAACGTCACAAAGGTTTCCAGCCTGTTCGCCCGCGAGAGCGCCGGCAGCGTGACCATAGAACTTAATAAGTCAAAAAAGCTGCTAAGCATCCGCTCCGTGGCGTCGCAACTGGGCGAGAACACCGCTACCGCCGACGCCAAAGTCACGGCCGACGGGAGCATCACCATAAATTCCCGCTACCTGCTCGACGCCCTGGGAGCAGTGGATAGCGAGAGTATAGTGTTCGGGTTCAATGGCAAACTGGAGCCCACCCTGCTGTTCGACCCGGATAACGACGACTACCGGCACATCATCATGCCGTTGAAATCCTGAACCGCAATATAATAGCTGTATGATAACCGACTTGCGCCTGCAGGACTTCCGGTCGTACAGCGACGCGTCGTTCGAATTCGACCGAGGGGTAAATATAGTGGTCGGCCCTAACGCCAGCGGCAAGACCAACCTGCTAGAGGCCTTGCTGGTGCTGGCCCGCGGCAGTTCGTACCGCGCCCGTGACCCGGAGCTGGTGCGCTTCAAGCGCCCGTGGGCGCGCCTGGACAGCCACGATGACTCCGGCGGCCGGCGTTCCGTCAAGATTATCCTGGAGCCGGAGCCGGGCAAGACATACGAGGTCAACGGCAAGGAGTACAGGCGTCTGCCGCTACAACAGGCCCTTCCGGCCGCGCTGTTCGAGCCCGAACACCTGCGGCTCTTGTCGGGCGGGCCGGAACGCCGCCGCGACTACCTGGACGACCTGCTGGAGCAGACGGATCCAGGATACGCCGCGGTGCGCCGCAAATACCGGCGCGCCCTGGCCCAGCGCAACCGCCTGCTCAAACAGCGCGGATCCCGGGAGCAGATATTCCCTTGGGACGTGCGCCTGAGCGAATTGGCGGGTCAGGTAGTGCGGGCCCGCGCCGCCCTGTCAGGACGACTGGACGTCGACCTGGGCAAGCTGTACCGCAAGCTATCCGGAACCAGGGCCAAGGTCGCCGTGGAATATCGTGGCCGATGGCAACCGCAGGGTTATGAGTCATCTCTATTGAAGGAGTTGGAGGGCAGCCTCGGGCCGGACCGGGAGCGCGGGTTCACCGGCGCGGGCCCGCACCGGGAGGACCTGGCAGTGACGTTCGACGGCCGCTCCGTCCAGGAGACCGCCTCCCGCGGAGAGGTAAGGACGGCGGTGCTGGCGCTTAAGATAATCGAGCTGAAGATCATAGAGGATTTGCGAGGCGTGCCGCCGATATTATTGTTGGACGACGTATTCAGCGAATTGGACGGTAAGCGCCGGCATGCCTTGACCGACCACCTGGCGCCTTATCAGACCTTCATAACCACCACCGACGCTGACGCCGTGGTCGGTCATTTCACCGAGACCGCCAACGTCATCCCGCTGACCAGGTGACAGAGCTGGTCACAAGGAATTGACGGACGCCACCACGCCCGGCGGCACGCTCTTGTTCAGCGAACCTATGACCAGTATCGACGGTTCGTTCACGACCCGCCAGGAGCCGCCCTTCTTGTTCAGGACGAATCTTGCGGGATCGAACTTTGCGGACTTGGGCTTGAGGGTGACTCCCGCCCACTCGCCTTGCTCAAAAAGCGCCAACTTATCCACCGCGTAGTAGATGGGCGCCTTACCCAACCTTGTGAATAGCGCGCCCAGGATCCCGCCTTTCTCGGCTGCCAGCTCCGTGGCCAGCTTGGACTGCGAAAACGCCGGGTTTATCGCCACCGATCTTACGGATGTGTTGACGGTCTTCCTGACCACATTTACCTGATAATCCTTTCCAGGTTCGATCACGAAGTCATAGACTCCCGACTTGGTAATCAACCGCCGGTCCGAGGTCAGCGTGAACAAGGGTTTGGAAGGGTCGTAGCGGAAGGGCCCGTCGCCGCCCAGGTCCCTGAAGACCTTCACGGTGGTGCCATCGGGAATGTCTACCTTGAAGCTCGCCATCGACCGCTTATCCTGCACATAGGACCCAAGCCACAACCCCACGCCGTACGAAGCCAGGCATAATATCGCGGCCATGACCAGGTATCTCCTCATCGCGGCAACCTCGTTTCAAGGGGGATGTTGGCGCCGTAGAAGACCACGTCGACATCGGACAGCGTATACCCGCGGCTGTCTATCCAGGCCAGCGCCAGTTGACGTTGTTGGGGATTTACCGCGTATATGCCGATACTGGGCTTGTCGGCGCCGTCCAGCGCCGCTTCCGAGTCGATGCGGGTCAGTCCTCCCTGGCCGTTGCCGAATACGGCGGGCAGTACGTCGAACACGGGGTATTTGGTCGCGACAGCCTGGCCCCGGCTGTCGCTCAAGTGGTCGTTTATACCTTCGGATATCTTCCGGTCCTCGGGGTTGTCTTCGTACCAGTTACTCGTTTCGTCGCTGTCGGATTCCAGGATGACGCCTATGTAAACCGGCGTG
>DASUOD010000090.1:0-3058 GCA_036276795.1 Saccharimonadales bacterium (SeqCode) | reverse complement strand
TCTTGGTCAGGGATAATAGGCCTCATGCACCTGCCGAGACTTCTGTTGATCGACGACGACCGCAGCATAGCCCGGGCCTTGTCATTGGCCCTGCGCAACGCCTACATGGTAGATATAGCCGGTGACGGCGAAGTGGCCATGGCCCAGGCCACCGGTAAACAGTACGCCGCCATTATCTTGGATCTGAACCTTCCGGGACTGTCTGGCCTGGAAGTGTGCCGCCATATGCGCGATGCAGGGCTGGACTGCCCCATACTGGTACTTACCGGCGAAAGCGAGGTGATAACCAAGATTACCCTGCTTGATGCCGGCGCCAACGATTACCTGACCAAACCGTTCAGTCTGGGTGAGCTCAAGGCCCGGCTAAGGGCGTTGCTCCGTAACCAACGCCCCCTGCGTCATCTGCCCCGGCGCTTGTCGGTCGACGGCCTTCTGCTGGACCGCCGCACCCACACCGTCACCAGGGACGGTTCATCCATCAGACTGCGTCGCAAGGAATTCGCCCTGCTGGAATGTCTGATGGAGCATGCCGGGAGCGTCGTCACCCGGTCGGCGCTGGTACGGCATGGCTGGCAGGGAGCCGAACAACCGTGGACGAACACGGTGGACGTCCACATCAAGTACCTGCGCGACAAGCTTGATCGGCCCTTCGACAGACCTCTTATCCAGACGGTGCATGGCCTGGGCTACCGCCTCAATGCCGAACCGCCGGCGACCGACAAATAACACGAGAAACCCGATATGCACAGCCAGACCGAAATAGATACTGCTACCGTCAGCATAAGCCATCCCGACAACATAGGTTATGACCGGTTGTCGGAGCTGGAGCGTTTCGCCGAGATAGGCCGCTTGAGCGTCGGGCTCCTCCACGAGATAAGCAGCCCTCTGAGCGCGGCCCTGTTATGGCTTGAACAATGCAATGGTCCGCAATCGCCGTATATGCGGCATGTCCGCAGCAGCATGAGCCTGTTGAAGGACTACGTGGAAGCCGCACGCCAGCAGGTACGCCGCGAAAGTCCCTGCCGCGAATTCCATGTCCGGTCCGAACTGGAACGGGTTTGGAGCATATTGGCGGCGGTGGCCGCCCGCCGGGGAGTCAGCCTGGATTTCGCGCCGGCCGGCAACTACAAGCTACACGGCGATCCGATCAAATTCCAACAGATACTGGCCAACCTGGTCCGTAACGCCATAGATTCCTATGATTCATGCCCGGCGGGCGGCCACAAGCCGGTGCGCATAAGGTTCCGGGCCAGCCGCGGATACCTGGTCACCGAGGTCGCCGACCGCGGCTGCGGCATAACCCGCGACCAGTTCGACAAGCTGTTCCAGCCTTTCTATAGCACCAAGGCCGGTGCCGGCAAGGGCCTGGGCATAGGCCTGTTCAGCGTCAAGCGCTCCATAGAAGAGGATTTCCGCGGCGACGTCAGCGTATCCAGCCTGCCAGGCCAGGGCACGAGATTCATCGCCAGATTTAGTATCATGCCCGGTGTGAGATAGCTTACAGTAGGCGCCTAGTCACATTGTTATAATCTCGCATGTTATAATCATTAAATCCGTCACAGACTGTCGAAAAATCAAAGAGAGAGGGGTGAACCATCAGGAATTATATGTACTTAGGCAAGACTGTGCGCATGGGACATCCCGGGCTCGTAGGCTTGCCGCTCTTCCTGATTATGATTTTCTGTTTCGCCCTGGTGATGGCGAATCCCAACTATCGGGGCGACAACGCCAAATCCGCTTCCGTGGGAGGCGTATCGGAAAAGCCAGCCAGCAGCCTTAACGCCGAACCTAAGGCCAAGAAGAAGCCCTCTTCCACTAATCACGCCAAAGTAGCCACACCGGCTCCCACTCCTTATCAACTAAGCGTCACCAAAGGTAACGGCGTCGCACCGACCAATACCGGTACGCCCCAGCCGAACGGCCCTACGCCCCAAGCCGCTCAGCAGAACCAGGGGCGCAACTCTATGGACAAAGCCATCGAAAACGCAAAAAAATTCTTGCCTTAAGCCCTAAATATCTAAATCAGTCGGATTTGGCCGTGTCAGTTTTCTGACGGCCGGCTGTGGTCGCGGCGCCAGGCTTCTATACGGGCGTGGTCGCCGCTCAGAAGGAGCTTGGGCACCTTAAGACCCTGGAACTCTTCGGGCCTGGTATATTGGGGGAATTCTACGTTGCTGTCGTCTTCCTGGAAGGACTCTATCTCGGCCGAGGTTTCACCGCCAAGCACGCCGGGCAGGAGCCGTACCACCGAGTCTATGATGATCATGGCCGGCACTTCGCCGCCGGTTAGCACGTAATTACCTATGCAGAACTGTTCGTCCACCCACTTGGTGACACGCTCGTCATAGCCCTCGTAGCGGGGACATACGATGATAAGCCCCTTGTCTTCCGCCGCCAGACGCTTGGCGTCGGACTGCTTGTAGGTCCTGCCTCGCGGCGTAGGGAGTATAATGCGGGCCTTGGGGTCATTCTGCTTAGCCTTCTCTATGGCCGACACCAGCGGTTCCGGCCTTAGCAGCATGCCATCGCCGCCGCCATAAGGGGTGTCGTCCACCTGCTTGCGCCGGCCCAGGCCATAATCGCGCAGGTTGATAAGGCCGTAGCTGGCGGCGCCGCGGTCCGCGGCCCGCCACAGCATGCTATTGCTCAGGACGCCCTCGAACATCTCGGGGAACAAGGTGATAATCTGAATCTTCATCCGTGAATATTGTACCGTAACATACCCTGGAGACGGCACAACCCCGGGCTAGGCCGGGGTTGCATCGACACATAAGGCTCCCATCCTTTGACGGATGTCTCGCATCAAGCCTGTTTTTGTTTGAATGTCCGTCGGTCTGAACGACTGAGGTTACTATACTCTACGACAGAGGCGCTTTGCAAGTAATAATTGCAGAACTTACAACGATCTATACGTCCAGGTCGTCAAGGTCGGCCAGTTCCCTGCGGGCCTTGGCCAGTCGTTCGCTGGTTTCGTCATCATCGGAAGGCGTATCCTCTTCGGGCTCCGGTTCCGGTTCGGCGGGCTTTTCAGGTTCCGCCCCCTTGCCTTCGTCCGCGG
>DASUOD010000089.1:0-2179 GCA_036276795.1 Saccharimonadales bacterium (SeqCode) | reverse complement strand
ACAAGCACGTAATGCTCAGGCACGTATACGACGGCAGGATCGAATACGTCATGGTGGACCGGACCGATCCGGACAAATCCGTGAACCTGGACTCCATCCTGCCGGCGCATCCGCGCCAGCTTACGCTGATCGACAAGCAGCACGACCAGTACTATCTGTACGGCGTGCCTGCGGGCAGGTTGAGCAAGGCGTCACTGGAAGACCCGGTACCCAAGCCCTATCTGGACAATGTGCTCGCCTATAAATCGTACGGCGACGACACCATGCTGTACGTTACGCCGGACGGCGCCGATGAAGGCGAGGTCCTGCTCAGGCTTCGAGTAGGCGACCGGACCTCCACCATACGCAGTTTCCCTGCGGGCAGCAATTACCTGGTCGATCTTACCGAATATGACGGCACCTTGTATGTAGCGGCCGGCGCCGGCGCCAAGCACAAGATATATATCTATAAGGACCCTTCCGGCCAGATGGCGGCGAATCCCGGCAGCGCGCCGGCACCATCACAGGTGCTGCGCGTAAAAAACCTGGATTACCTGAGCTTTTCCGACAGCGCGCAGTTCATAGTGACCGAGCACGCTACCGAATTCGCCGTGTACGACATAGAGAACGAACAGGTGTATCACTACAAGGCTCCGCACGCGCTGGATAAACCGCAACGCCACGCCGATTGGATGGATGGCAACCGGCTGACATATGTCAGCGGCGGCAAGCTCGTGATTTTTGATTACGATAACGCCAACCGCCAGGTACTCCTGCCTGCCAGTCCGCGTTACGTGCCGGCCTTCACTCCTGATTTCAAATTCATGTATACGTTGGCGCCGGGGGCCGGCGGACACTTTGATATGGACCGGACATCCCTGCTGACCCCGGCCGATCAGTAACTATGCGGCTATCTGCCGGCGGGCCTGTTCAGCCAGCGCAGTATCATCAGGCAGGCGGCTAACAGTACGCCTCCGACAATGGCCTTGCCGACGGTGGTGCTTATGAACCGCCCCCAGAGCGTCGGGCCGTTGCCCGGCAGCGCCACGGGTTCGGCCGTGGACTCGGCCGCGGCGGTTGCCGTGGCCTTGGCGTTGCCCGTGGGGTCGGGACTGATCTGCTGGCCTACCACTATCAGGCGTTTCAGGCTGGTGCCGGGCGGATCGCAGGTTATGAGCGTGGCCGTGGCCGTCTGGCCGGGCACGGGACCCAGGACGCCGACCTCGGTGGGCTCGACCACCTTACGGATGATGACCTTGTACACGTATACCTTGCCCTTAGATGTCAGATAGAAAGTATCGCCCTTCACAAGATTGTGTAGCAGTACGAAAGCGAACTTATACTTGCCCTGGTTAAATATATTGTTGCTGCTGTGGCCGAAGAAGGCCGCGTTGCCGTTTTGGCCTGGCACGGCGGTGTATGGGTAGTGGACCACGCCGTTGTCCAAAGCATCTTCGATGATCGCCTCGTTGGTGGAAGTCTGGGTGTAATCCACCGGTATCTCGACGTTTATCTTGGGGATTATGACCTCGGGTTTGGAGGTCGGTGCCACATTGGTATTGCTGACGATTATCGGGGTGGCGGCCTCGGTTCGGCTGGGCTGTATGAACGGCGCGATGAAGACCTCGTTGAAGAACCCGAACAGGAATATGAAGACGACTATAGCGCCCATCCCTAAGCCGAACAGCAGGGATTGCAGATGATGCCTGGCCTGCAGTTTGCCCCCGGCACTGACCTTGTCGCGGATGGACTGCTGTATATCTTTGGTGCCGCCGTCTCTGGAAGCCCCTTTCACCACCCGGTGTTTGTGCTTGGCCAGGGCATGCGGCGAATCCGGTGCCGGACCGCGCCCCGGTTTTTCGGTAAGCTCCGACTGGCTGTCATAAAACTCCTGCCAGACCTTGTGCTTTTCCCTGTCCGAGAGACTTTCATAATATTTGTGCCATTCGGTCTGTATGGCGGCCAGGTCCTTGCCGGAAGTCCCCAGTTCGTACATGAACTGTTGGTGCTTGCTGCGGCCGGTAGGTTTGGCCGCGGCTTCCTCGAGCTCATGCAGGGCTTCGGGCTCCTCGGCGTATATGTCCTTGAGCTTTGAGCGTATGACATCCGATGCGCTGTTCTTATCGGCACGGCCGTCACCGCCGCCGGAGCCGGAGCCGGCGTCATCTACTGACAGATCGTCATTACCGTGCGGATTGAA
>DASUOD010000088.1:0-3997 GCA_036276795.1 Saccharimonadales bacterium (SeqCode) | reverse complement strand
GAACGTGAACGAGTCGAAGTTGTCTATAAGCAGGACTTTGGCGCTCATGCCTCGCCCCCTTCCAGGAACGGCTTCATGGCCTTGTCCATGGCGGCCTTCTTTTCGCGGATCTCCTCGCCTTCCCTTTCCACGCGCGAATCGTACACGATGCCGGAGCCGGAGTGCAGGTACAGCTTGTTACCGATGGCGTTGACCGACCTTATGTTCACGGCGTGTACGGAGTCGCCGTTGTAGCTGAAGTAGCCGATGGTGCCGCCGTACGGGCCCCGTTCGTAGCCTTCCAGCTCGCGTATCATCTTGATGGCTTCGATCTTGGGCGCGCCGCTTAAGGTGCCGGCCGGAAAGCTCGACGGCAGGGCGTCGAACGCGTCCTTGCCCTGCTCCAGTTTGCCGGAGACTATGGACGATATGTGCTGGACGTGGCTGAGCTTCTTGATGTACATCAGGTCGTTGATCTCTACGGAACCGACCTTGCTTATGCGCCCCACGTCGTTTCGCGCCAGGTCCACCAGCATGCTGTGCTCGGCGGTCTCTTTTTCGTCCGCCAGCAGCTTATTAGCGTACATCTCGTCCTCACCCGGCGTCTTGCCGCGCTGGATGGTACCGGCCAAAGCTTCCAGGAACACTTCGTTCTGCGAATTGGTGTGCGCTAACAACTCCGGGCTGGCCCCAAGCGTGACGATGTTGCCGAACTTAAGGAAGAACATGAACGGCGACGGATTGATGCGCCTAAGCTCCTTGTAGAGCTCCAGCAGGTCGCCTTGGATGCCGTATTCGAACCGGTTAGCCAGTACCACCTGGAATACCCTGCCGTTTATGATGTCGTCGCGGGCTTTGTCTATCATGCGGCCGTACTCTTTCTGGTCTTTCATGGCCGGGCCGGGTTTGATACTTAACTTGTTAACCTTTTTGGCTTTACCCCTGTATATATCGGACTTGTCTTCGCCGTAATAAAAATATTCCGGCGCTTGGTTCTGCCGGAAAATAAGACCGTCCTGGTAGTCGGCGAACTCAAAGTCGTAAAATTCACGCTCGTATGGGAACTTGAGCGTCGGTTCGGAATACATGATGGCTTCGTGCGAGAAGTAACCGACCATACCGCCCACGTAGCCGCCTGGCAGGCTGCGGTCAAAGTCCATGCGCTCCCTAAGAGCGTCGTACGGATTTTTGGCCTCCTGCGGCTTGTGGTCCACGTAGAACTTACCCTCTTTGGCGCCGTAAACATGCCTGGGCTTTATGCCTATATAACTTTGGCCTGTGGTCTGCGGCTGGTATTTGTCGGCCAGCGTCTCCAGCAGGAAGCAATACTCGTGGTCCGGCTCCAGGCTAGCGAAAACCTCCAGCGGGTCGTTTGATAAGTCAGTCTGCTTGGTCTGAAAATTCATTGCCGCGCCCCTATGAGTTCTTTGACAAGACTTAAGCTGTCGCCAGACTTTTGAAGCTCTTTGATGAACGCGCTTCCGACCACCGCCACATCACCTAGCTCCAGGGCATCTTTGACGTCCTGGGGTGTAGAAATGCCGAAGCCGATCATGACTTCAGCGTCTGATTGATTCCTTATGTCGTCCACGAAACGCTTCAGTTCCCCGCCCCCGGCGTATTCACTGCCGGTTATGCCCTTGCGGCTGGTGACGTATACGCACTTAGGATCATCTTCTAGTGCCGCCTTAAGTCGTTCCCTTGGCATACCGGGGCTGAAGACCGGTACGAGCTCTAACTTGTAATTGCGACATAATCGCAGAAGTTCCTTGTGTTCCGGGCTTTCATGCGGCAGATCTGGAATAATCAGGCCCTTGGCGCCAGCTTTTGCGACTGCTTCGCAGAAAGCTTCAAAACCACAGTGCAGGACCTTCTGGATGTAGCTCATTACGTACACGTCGCAGCCCAGACCGGCCTGTTTGATAAGCTCGAAGCTCTTGGCCGTGGTCATGCCGCCTTCCAGCGCCACGTCGTTGGCGCGCATTATCGTTTCGCCGTCAGCTATGGGGTCGGAGAACGGTATTTGTACCTCGATGGCAGCAGCGCCGGCTTTTTGCATGCCTTTCATCAGCCCCAAGCAAGCGTCGGCATCCGGATAGCCGGCCACCACGTGGCACATCAGCTTATTCATACGACTCCAGCTCCCTTTCCAGGAAGGCTTTGAACTCATCCTTGCTGAAGTGTTTGGCCAGGGTGAACAGGTCCTTGTCGCCGCGGCCGGACATATTGATGGCCACCGTCTTATCCTTAGGTAATCCGGATGCCAGCTTAAGGCCGTAGGCCACTGCATGGGCCGATTCCAGCGCCGGTATGATGCCTTCGGCCTGTGCCAGGGTCTTGGCGGCGGCCAGGGCCTCTTTGTCGCTGACGCGCTCAAACTCCACGCGGCCCTTGTCTGCCAGCTCGGCTAGTTCCGGGCCGATGCCCACGTAATCCAGCCCGGCCGCCACGCTGGTAGTGGGCGCGGTGTTGCCGTCCTTATCTTGCAGGAAGTACGACTTATAGCCTTCCAGTATACCGACTTCGGCGCCCGGGAAGCGCGCGGCATGCTGGCCGTAGCCCTTACCTTTGCCCCCGGCTTCTACTCCTGTTAATTTAACCTCTGGCTTGTCCAGGAACGCATAGAAAGCGCCCAGCGCGTTAGAGCCGCCGCCCACGCAGGCCACGATATGGTCGGGGTTTTTGCCCAGTTGTTCGCGGATCTCTTCGCCGACGATCCTCTGGAAGTCACGGTTCATGCGCGGGTACGGATCCGGGCCCAGGCACGAACCTATCAGGTAATGCGTGGTGTCGGAATTCTGCAACCAGTCGCGGATGGTGGCGCTGACGGCGTCTTTAAGAGTCTTGGAGCCGTAAGTTACCGGCTTCACCTCGGCACCCAGCAGTTCCATGAGCACCACGTTCGGCCGCTGGCGCTTCATGTCTATCTCGCCCATGTAGATGGTGCATTCAAAGCCCAGCTTGGCAGCCACCGTAGCGGTGGCCACGCCGTGCTGGCCGGCGCCGGTCTCGGCGATCAGGCGCGTCTTGCCGAGCTTCTTGGCCACCAGCGCCTGGCCCAGACAGTGGTTGATCTTATGGGCGCCGGTGTGGTTCATGCCCTCGTTCTTTAAGTAAATCTTGGCTCCGCCGGCCTTCTTGGTCAGGTTTTCCGCGAACACCAGGGGCGTGGGCCGGCTGTTGTACTGCGTCTGGAGTTTGCGGAGTTCGGTCTGGAATTCTCCGTTGCCCTTCAGCTTGTCGTAGGCTGCGGCCAGCTTCTCCAGTTCGCCCTGGAGCATCTCCGGCACGTACCGGCCGCCGTATTCGCCGAAGTAGCCGTTCATGCCAACGCCTCCAGAGCCGCCGTTATATGCTTCGGCGCCACCAGTTCGGTGCCTATCAGAGCCGCGTCGCAAAATTCGGATAGCGACATCAGATACCTAAGGTTCCTTATTCCGGATTCAGCTACCCGCGCGTACGAACCGTCCAACTGTTTCAATAATTCGTGCTTATCCAGGTCTACCTTGAAGGTCTTAAGGTCGCGGGCGTTCACGCCTATGCAACGGGCCTTGGTAGCCAGCGCCATGTCCAGCTCTTCCTGGGCGTGGACTTCTATCAACGGCTCTATGCCTATGCTCAGACCCAGGGCAACGAGCTCTGACAGTTCTTTTTTATCGAATAATGACGCGATCAGCAGGTAAGCGTGCGCACCAAGCAATTTTGATTCCAGAATCTGATAAGGCTCAAACAAAAAATCCTTGCGGAGCAAGGGTTTTTTGCGCATGTTGTGCTTGGCAAAATAAGTAAGGAAGTCCTCGCTGCCCTTAAAATGGTCCCGCTCGGTTATGACGGATATCGCTACTACGTTAACTGCCGACTGGTAAGCCCCGTTGATCTCTTCAAGGGAAAAGTTTTCGCGAAGCACGCCGGCACTAGGCGAGGCTTTTTTGACCTCGGCGATTATCGTGGGGTGCGGCGATTCAACTTTCAGCGCGTCGTAAAAGCTAGACTCCTCGGCCTTACCAAGACCGGCCAG
>DASUOD010000086.1:0-8053 GCA_036276795.1 Saccharimonadales bacterium (SeqCode) | reverse complement strand
CGGGCCGTCGAAGAAGCCCTGGGTCTGCCCGGAGTGCAGGTCGACGCTCATTATGCGGTCGGCGCCGGCCTTGGCCAGCAGGTCGACAAGCAAACGGGCCGCGATTGGTTCGCGGCCCGCGGCTTTTCTGTCTTGCCTGGCGTAGCTGAGGAGGGGGCACACGGCCGTGATGCTACGCGCCGATGCCCGCTTGGCGGCATCGATCATAAGAAGCTGTTCGAATACGGACGTATGTATCAACAGGTCCTTGGCGCCATGCGTCTGGATTATGAAGACGTCGTTGCCGCGCAGCGACTCATTGAAACGGATGCTTATCTCGCCATTGGCGAAATCGCTGATCCTGGTATCGGCCAGCTTTACGCCCAGATGCCGGGCTATCTCCTCGGCCAGCTCCGGATGTGCCCGTCCGGTCAAGAGCTGTAAGCCATGGCTGTGTCCCACGCGGTTCATTACGTTTAGTGTAGCATGCCCCCGGCCCCTGTATAGTAGAATCCCTGTGAATAAATTTGACTTCTCCCCCGTTAGGACATAAACTTTCATGTAAATAAAACAATTAATTTTAAAAAATTGAGTTGTTTTAAGTAAAATAGGGTATAATTTAAGGCAAATATGGCACTTAAGGGCAAAAATCAGTACATAAAAGTCGCGTCCCATGAAGGCCGCAAGGGCGACGTCAAGAAGGTGGTGCTGCTGTATTCCGGCGGCCTGGACACTTCCACCATGCTCAAGTGGATACAGGAGGAATACAAGGCCGAGGTCATAGCCCTGACCGTGGACATAGGCCAGCAGGCCGACGACCTCACGGAAATCAAACAGAAAGCACTCAAGTTGGGCGCGGTCAAGGCTCTGGTGGTGGACGCCCGGCAGGAGTTCGCCGAGGAATATATAGCGAAAGGCATAAAGGCCAACGGCATGTACCAGGGCCGCTATTACCTGTCTACCCCGCTTGGCCGTCCGCTGCTGTCGAAGTGGGCCGTCAAGGTGGCCGCGTCCGAAGGCGCCGATGCCATCGCCCATGGCGCCACCGGCAAAGGTAACGACCAGGTGCGCATAGAAGGTTCCGCTCTGGCGCTGAACCCGGATATCAAGATAATCGCGCCGGTGCGCGAGTGGGGCATGGGGCGCGATGAGCAGCTGGAATATTGCCGCGAGCACGGCATCCCGGTGCGCCAGACCAAGGAGAAACCCTATTCTTATGACGACAACATGTGGGGCGTGACCGGCGAAGGCGGCGAGATTGAGAACCCGGAGGTCATTCCTCCCCTGGAAAAGATCCTCCAGGTTTGCAAAACTCCGGAAAAGGCCAAGGATACCCCGGAATATATAAAGATAGAGTTCGAAAAGGGCCTGCCGGTAGCGGTGGACGCCAAGGAGATGGGTCTGGTAGAGATCATCGACACCCTGAATAAGCGTGCCGCTGAACATGGCGTCGGCATCACCCACCTGCTGGAAGACCGCATAATCGGTCTCAAGGTCCGCGGCATCTACGAGGCTCCGGCCGCCGAAACCATAATTACCGCCCACAAGGCTCTGGAGCGCTATACGTCCACCCGTCTGGAGAACGAATTCAAGTCCATCGTCGACGAGAAGTGGGCCTACCTGGTGTACGGAGCCATGTGGTTCGAACCGCTAATGGATGATCTGAACGCCTACGAGGACAAGGTCAACGACAAGATCACGGGCAATGTCACGGTCAAGCTGTACAAGGGCCACATCGAAGCCGTGGCGGTAGAGACGCCCAACACCATTTTCGACGAGAAGCTGGCCACATTCATGGATTCCAACGAGCTGTTCAACCAGAACGCCTCGGCCGGGTTCATCGAACATTACACGCTCCAGATGAAACTGGCCCAGCAACGTCGCCGCACCGTCCTGCTGGCCATCGGCGGCCGCGACAAGAAACTCAAGCTCCTGCCGCAGATGAAAGCGCTCAGCGATATGGGTTACCAGATTTACTCTACTTACAAGACGCACAAATTCCTTAAGGCCAAGGGCATCGAAGCCATACTGGTGAACAAGATCAGCCGTCCGGAGCTTAAGCCCAATCTGGGCCAGATGCTCGACGCCAACCGCTTCGACCTCATAATAAACGTACCTACCGGCAAGGAGCTGCCGGCCTCCCAGGAAAAAGAAAAGACCGACGGACAGATCATCCGCGAGAAGGCCGTGAAATCTAACACGCCGCTCATAACCACCGTATCCGTGGCACAGGATATGGTCGCCAAATTGGTCAAGGCTAAGATCTGAAGGTGAACTAGGTGCCGCCCGTAAAACGCGCCCTGCTCTGCCGCCCCACCTACTTCAACGTCGAATATATAATCAATCCGCATATGCGGCCGCATTCGGTGGTGCACGGCGAGGCGCTCAAGCAGTGGAAGGCGCTGGTAGCCACCCTGCGCTCCATCGGCATCAAGGTGGATATCATCGACCAACGGCCCGACGTCCCCGACATGGTATTCGCCACGGATCAGGGCATAGTGCGGGACGGGTCCGTTCTGCTGGCAAATTTCCGTTACCCCCAGCGCCGCAAGGAACGGGTGTATTACCGGGAATGGTTCCGGGAGCATGGCTTCCGGCTACGCGCATTGTCCAACATATTCCCATTCGAAGGAGGCGACACCCTGTTCTTCGGCGACATGCTGTTCGTGGGTACCGGTTTCCGAGCCGGCGTGGCCAGCTGCGAGGAACTGGCCCGCAAGCTGGAAACGGATGTCATACCCCTGCGCCTGGTAGACCCCTACTTCTATCACCTGGATATGTGCTTCCTGCCCATAGACGAGGAGACGGCCTTCTACTACCCGCCGGCGTTCTCGCACAGTTCGCAGAACCTGCTGAAGCGCCTGGTCCCCAACCTGCATAAGCTGTCGGAGGCGGCGGCCGACGCTTACGCCGCGAATTCCTTCATCAGCGGCCATGAAGCCGTGGTATCGGCCGGCACTCCTAACACGTTCAGAAAGGACCTTAAGAAACTCGGGCTCACCATCCACGAGGTCAACATAGATGAATTCAAGAAGGCCGGCGGCGGGATACACTGCCTGATAAACGTATTGGAGTAATATAGAGTTATGCCTGAACCCATCGACCCCAAGGAACGTCTCCTGGAACAGATAAAGGCCAAAGGCGGCTGGGTGAATGCCCACGCCCATATCGACCGCGCCTACATACTGAGCGACCGGAACTTCGGCCTGACCGGCGAGAAGCTGGCGGCCAAATGGGACCTGTCGGACGAATTCAAGAAGAACGCTTCGGTGGACGACATATATGCCAACATGGAGCGCGCGGTCAAAGACATGCTGCGCCAGGGTGCGCAGGCGCTGGGAACTTTCATAGACGTCGACCCGGTAGTGGAAGACAAGGCCGTCCAGGCCGCCAAGAGGCTGCGGGAGAACTACGGTGATAAACTCGAGCTGGTATTCATCAACCAGGTGGTCAAAGGGGTGCTCGATCCGGAAGCCCGCAAGTGGTTCGATATCGGCGCGGAGTTCGTCGATATAATCGGCGGTCTGCCGGAAAAGGACGAGGGCCGCGAGGCCGAACATCTGGACATACTGTTCGAAACCGCCAAAAAACACGGCAAACCCCTGCACGTGCATATAGACCAGTACAACTCGCCCGGCCAGCGCGACACCGAACTGCTGGCAGATAAGACGATCGAACATGGCCTGCAGGGCAAGGTCGCGGCCGTACACTGCATTTCCGTGGGCGCCCAGCCCCGTGAATACCGGCGGGAGCTTTATAAGAAGATGAAGGATGCCGGCATATCGGTGATAGTCTGCCCCACCGGCTGGATAGACAACAGCTGGGTAGCCCGCCAGGACCGCGATGTGATCGGACCCATACATAACGCCATCGCGCCGGTTAAGGAGATGGTCGCGGCCGGGCTGAACGTGGCCCTGGGGACCGATAACATACGGGACATATACAAACCTTTCAGCGACGGCGACATGTGGACCGAGCTGCGCTTCCTGTTGGAGGTATGCCATTTCTATGACCTGGATGCCCTGGCAGATATAGCTACCGTCAACGGCAAAGCCGCGCTATTCCTAGACTGATTAGCTCAGTGTCTGCTTGATCTGGGCGGCCAGGTCCTGGTTCCACATGGCGGCGGTGACGGACTGGACGACGTCGGCGCCGGCCGCGCGGTAATCCTTAAAATCTTGCGGCGTGGCCACGCCACCGATGCCGATGATTTCGTAGCTAAGGCCGCGCTTCTTGCGCAGATCGTCCAGGCGCTTGACCATATCCAGGCCGGCCCATTTGATTCCGGCGCCGCACAGCCCGCTCCTTAAGCGTCCTTCGCCCGGCAGTAGTTGCTTGCCGTTCTCGTCCACCACGGCGGCCGGTATGGTGTTGATGGCGGAGAAAGCGGCCAGGTAATCTTTGGTGCCGAGCACGATCCTTTCCAGCAGCTCCTGCTGGTCCGGCGCGAAGTAACCGATCTTGGCTATGACCGGTATGTCACCCACAGCTTCCTTGACCTTCCTGCAGACGCTGACCACCGCGTCGTGGCTGTAGCAGAGTATGCCTTCACTGGCCACGTTCGGACACGACAGATTGATCTCTATGGCCTTCACGCCGGCGCTTACGGCCAGCCCAGCTGCCTTGGCGAAGTCATCGTAATAATCTTCCTGCGAGAAGCCGTCCTGGATGGTGCCGACCACGCTGGCTATCAGCAATTGTCCTTTGCCGGCGGCGGCCACGGCTCGCTTCATGTCTTCCACCCAGAAGTCCGGTCCGCGCGAAGGGTTACCGAACGAGTTGGTGATGGTCAGCTTCTCTACCGGGGCGTCCGATTCCAGATGACCGATCAAAGGCTTGGCGGCCTTTTCCAGCGTCAGATCGCCGTCGACGTCCACGTACGTGACGTTCGGGAACTCATTGACCTTGAATGCTACGCTGCGCTGGGTCTTGTAGCATACGAGGTCGAACCCGCGTTCGAAGGCGTAGCGCACGTGTTTGGAGGTCGGCACTGAACCGGCGCCGATCCCGAACGGCGAATACAGCTTGTGGCCCAGGAAGCTGAACCTGGGCCCGCCTTCGTTCTCGTAAGGCTTCTCTCCCGCCTTCAGTGGGAACGGTCCGTGGTCGACGTTGTCGTCGAACGTCCTGGCAGGATCGTATATCACTCCTGGCTGTTTTGGCATGCTTATATTGTAGCTCATCTGGTACACTTTAACGGATGGGATTTTTACGGAAACTGAACGCGGCCCAAGCCAAGAGCGATTCCCTGCTCTGCGTGGGCTTGGATCCTGACTTTGAAAAATTGCCCAAGGCCCTACGTGACAGCGATACGCCTCTGTTCGATTTCAACAAGGCCATCATCGACGCCACGGCCGGTCTGGTCTGCGCGTTCAAGCCGAATACGGCCTTTTATGAATCACGTGGTGCCGAAGGGATCGAAGAGCTCAAACGGACCTGCGATTACATTCGGGAGGAATATCCGGATATCCCGATAATCGTCGACCTGAAGCGCGCCGATATAGGCAATACGAACAAACACTACGCGACTTTCGCCTTCGACTACCTGGGCGCCGATGCCGTGACCGTCCACCCCTGGCTAGGCCGCGAAGCCGTACAGCCCTTCCTGGACTACAAGGACAAGGGGATAATCGTGCTCTGCAGGACTTCCAACGACGGCGCCGGTGAGTTCCAGGATCTGCAGGCCGAGAGGCTGCCTATCTATATGCATGTTGCCAAGAACGTATCCAAGAAGTGGAACGCCAATGGCAACTGCCTGCTGGTGGTGGGCGCTACTTATCCGGAAGAGATAGCCCGGGTACGGCGTCAGGTCGGAGACAAGATGGTCTTCCTGGTGCCTGGCTTAGGTGCCCAGGGCGGCGACGCCGAAGCCGTCATCAAGGCCGGCACGAACAGGGCTGGCCGCGGACTCATCATCAATTCCGCCCGCGCCATACTCTATGCCTCCAGCGGCGACGATTTTGCCGAGGCAGCGCGCGCCAAGGCGGTCGCTACCAGGGACAAAATAAACGAATATCGCTAGGATACCATTTACTTACCTCAGTAATTATGCTATTGTAGGCCTGTGAAACGAGAGATAGCGGAAGCTGAAGCTTTTCATGACGCATGCACGGACGCAGGCTTACAAGTATTCGGTAATGATTATGGACAAATACTCGACGCGGCCGAAGGTCCTCATTTCGGCTTTATCATGCGCGATAACCTAGGGGCTGCTACAGAGCTCATACACGAAAATAGAGATGATTTACCGGTTGAAGAAACGCTTCCGGCCATGGTCGGGCTGGCTTGGCTGCTGGAAAGAGCCGGTCTTGAATATTATGACAGGGGTTGGGGAACGGCACCGAAGCCGGATAGCGCTGAATGGAGGAGGCACGTTGAGAACGTGCGAGCCGGTCGTATAGAAACCGTAGCACCGCAGTTCTGGATGACCGCTGAAGCGGGACGTAACCAGGTAACACGTGCAGATCGTCACTTGAACGGTGAAAATCCGGGAGTCGAACCTATACTGGCGGCACTTAACTACTCGTTATACTTCAAGCCGGGTACCATGGCCGGGGCCGCGCGCACCTTGTCGCGGAGCCCCGAAGAAGTGGCCGCCGTCGAAGAACTTGAGGCCATGCCGCATCTCACGGTCTCTAATTGGGCCATCGGTGAAACGGTACAGCACGTATACGAAGCAATGGCTGCCAGGTCCGATGCAGGACGGCTGCACATAATAGATATGTGCTCAGGTACGGGAGCCACGCCTGCGGCCATCGTGAACCGTCTAGGCGTAGCCCAAGAAAGAGGTCACGGGCTGGACGGCGATAGGTTGGGCATCATGAGTTTTGAAACCACCCCGGTCTTTTACGATCAATTGCGTACGGATTATCTGCCTGGTGCCCGTCCTCATCTGGAGGGCTTGGGCGTGAAAGAGTTTGAGACGGCGCGCCTGGCCGACTTCCACAACCAGCCGCGCACAGGCACCATAAGCCTGGTCGCAGGCGACATCGTCGAAGGTATCGTCAAGCTTGATATGTCAGAGGTGACTAAAGACGACGTATTGGTGGCCACGGCTAATTACGGTTTCCATCGTTTGCCTTCACAGCGCAAAGACGAGATAGTGCAAAAATTATCAGCGGCTGAGAACTCCGTGATAGTGGTGGGCGACTTGCGGCAAAACGGCTCCGCGGTCAATCGTGGCTATTTCAATATGTCGAACAATGGCCCTCTTAACACCGGCAACCTATGGCTGGAGGATATGCTCGGTATGGCAGGCTATGTAACCAGGACCATAGGCCATGAAGGCTATGAGCCGGATTTTGTCGACGCTGCCTTACGGGACAGGTTACACGAACAGCTGGATGATGACGGTTTCGTGACCATAGCCGTAAAAGGCCCCAAGGCCAACGAATTGCTTTTTGGTGAATGACGCGCGTGGTACACTACTAGCCAATGAGCAAGGTATCGGACAAGGCCAAGCGCGACGTGGCGCTCAGCTTGCATAAATACGGCATACTGCAGTTCGGAGAATTCAAGCTTAAGAGCGGTCTGATGTCGCCGTTCTACATAGATATGCGCATAGTGCAGTCCTTCCCCGAGGCTCTGCACGACATCACTGCCATTTATGCCGAGCTGTTGGAGGATCTGCCACAGGACATCAAGCTGGCCGGCATACCCGAAGCTGGCATTCCGCTGGCCACGGCAGTGGGCTACGAGACCCGCCGTCCGCTGATCCAGCCCCGTGCCAAGGTGAAGGAGCACGGCAAGGGCAAGCTTATCGAGGGTGACTGGAAACCCGGCGACAAGGTGGCCATCATCGACGACCTGGTCGCCAAGGGCGACTCCAAGATCGAATCGATAGAGCGTTTCAGGGAGTGCGACCTGGAAGTCGTCGGTTTTTACCTGTTATTGGACCGCGAGATGGGGGGCAAGGAGATAGTCGAGAAGGCCGGCTACTCGCTGGAAGCCGCCATGACCATAACCGAAGCCCTGGACATCCTGCTCGATGCCGGCAAGCTTGAGCGCGGGCGCTATGATGAAGCCGTGGCGTTTACCAAGAACAGCCGTTGACCGGACCTAGGTGCCCAGCCCG
>DASUOD010000085.1:0-2295 GCA_036276795.1 Saccharimonadales bacterium (SeqCode) | reverse complement strand
GTCGGCGAGCACCAGTTGCACATCAACCCGCAGGCGGCCAAGGACCGCGGCATCAACGACGGCGACTACATCTATGTGGACGGCAACCCGGTGGACCGGCCCTATCGCGGCTGGAAGCCCTCGGATCCGTTCTACAAGGTGAGCCGGTTGATGATCCGGTGTAAATACAACCCGGCCTATCCGTACCACGTGACGATGGCGAAGCACGCCCCGTACGTGTCGACGGCGAAGTCGGTCAAAGGCCACGAGACCCGGCCGGACGGACGGGCCATCGCGGTGGACACCGGCTATCAATCCAACTTCCGGTATGGGGCCCAGCAGTCCTTTACCCGGTCGTGGTTGATGCCGATGCACCAGACCGACTCCCTGCCGGGCAAGCATGCGATTGCCTGGAAGTTCAAGTGGGGCTATGCGATCGACCACCATGCGGTCAATACGACGCCGAAAGAATGCTTGATCCGCATCACCAAGGCGGAAGACGGCGGTATCGGCGCCCGCGGCCCCTGGGAACCGGTGCGCACCGGCTTCACCCCGGGCCAGGAGAACGAGTTCATGATCAAGTGGCTCAAAGGTGAGCACATTAAGATCAAGGTGTAACCCTAACCATTTGATTATGAGAAGGAGGAGACACAATGCCAGAAGTCTATAACTGGCAACTGGGACGGAAGATGCTCTATCCCTACGAGGAGCGGCATCCGAAGTGGCAGTTTGCCTTTGTGTTCAACATCAACCGGTGTCTGGCTTGTCAGACCTGTAGCATGGCCGACAAGTCCACCTGGCTGTTTTCCAAGGGCCAGGAATACATGTGGTGGAACAACGTGGAGACCAAGCCCTATGGCGGCTATCCGCAGTTCTACGACGTGAAAATCACGCAGTTGGTCGAGCAGGTGAACCCGGGCGGGCAGGTGTGGAACGTGCGGGTCGGCCGCAAGCACCATGCGCCCTACGGGGTGTTCGAAGGGATGACCATTTTCGACGCCGGCGCCAAAGTCGGCCAGGCGGCGATCGGCTACATCCCGACGGACCAGGAATGGCGGTTCGTCAACATCTACGAGGACACCGCGACCTCGATGCGCTCGCTCGTGGAGGGCATCGATAAGTCCGGCTTCTCGCGCGATGAACCGTGGCGCCTCACCGGCAGCAGCCTGCCGGAGCATGAGACGTTCTTCTTCTACCTGCAGCGGATCTGTAACCACTGCACCTATCCCGGATGTCTCGCGGCCTGTCCGCGCAAGGCGATCTATAAGCGGCCGGAAGACGGCATCGTGCTGATCGACCAGAACCGCTGCCGGGGGTACAAGAAGTGCGTGGAGCAGTGTCCGTTCAAGAAGCCGATGTACCGGGGCACGACCCGGGTGTCGGAGAAGTGCATTGCCTGCTATCCGCGGATCGAAGGCAAGGATCCGCTGACCGGCGGCGAGCCGATGGAAACGCGCTGTATGGCGGCCTGCGTGGGCAAGATCCGCATGCAGAGCCTGGTGCGCATCGGCGACGACGGCCTGTGGGCGGAAGACCGCTGGCATCCCCTGTACTACACCATTCGGGTGGAGCAGGTGGCCCTGCCGTTGTATCCGCAGTGGGGCACCGAGCCCAATGGCTTCTACATTCCGCCTCGGCACAGCCCCCGCGGCTATGCCCGGCAGATGTTTGGCCCGGGCGTCGACAACGCGATTGAGAAGTACCTCGTGCCCAGCCGCGAACTGTTGGCGGTGCTGCAGCTCTGGCGCGCCAGCCAGCAGATCATCTTCCGCTATGACGTCATTCCGGGCCCGAAAGTGTTTGAAACCCAGATCCACGGGAAGCGGTTTGAGATGTACAACGATACCGTGTTGGGCTTCAACAAGTCGGGCAAGGAAGTGGCGCGCATTCAGGTCGAAGAGCCCATCTATGTGAGACCCGCTGAACGGGTCAACTGGCTCTAAGCGACCGCGCGGATCGCGTAACGGAGGGGTGAGGCTTCGACAGGAGCCTCGCCCCTTCTGTTTTTGGATACCTTCTCTAGAATGGGTTCTGCTCGCCTCACCCTGCCCCCCTTCTGTTTACCGGTCTTTTGCCTCAGCGCCTCATGCTGCTTCTGCGCGCTTGACGGGGTATGGGGGGTCCAGTAGAGTTGTTTCGTATTTCTGGGACTTCCATGAGGTGCGGGCAGCGTGACCTCCGGTCGAGACCAATCAGCTGATCTTGGGGAAAGCCCTTTCCCCCCAACGATCGCTGCTGAAAAGATGGGCGAGGTTCCTAAAGGCCTCGCCCATTCTTTATTGGGACGCTACGGCGGGATACATCAAGAAAATGGAA
>DASUOD010000084.1:0-2575 GCA_036276795.1 Saccharimonadales bacterium (SeqCode) | reverse complement strand
AAGGAATTTTGGCCGGCGGACGAGAACCAGCAGAATTTCTATGGCAAATATCCTCAAGTAGGCTACTGCCAAGTCATAATTGAACCCAAGATACGGAAGTTGCGCCAGCAATTTGCTGAAAAACTGAAATGAATCAAAGGCTGTTAAGCATGGTGGCGATGGCATAGGCCAGAACCGCCAGACCCAGTACGCGGCGGAAGTAACTTGAGCCCTGGAAGATCTCCAGGAACGACCATACGACCAGCAGAGCGGAACCTATCCAGAAGAACCCGTCGCCTATGACGCCGCCGAAGAACAATGACAAAGTGGTGCTGACCGCCCATGCTATAAGCCAGGCGTTGGGCGTCTGCCATACCGCCTGGTGGCCCTGGCCGTCCTTCCATAACTTATCCCAGAACGTACGCTGCGTGGTCCTGGGGCTGTGGTTGTAAGCGTATTGGTCCATGAATCTACCCCCTCCAAGTCTACCAGTATACTATACGTCATTTGTGCATAATCAATTGAAAAATTTACCCGTTATGCTTATTGTAGATACGAGTAAGGAGTCATCCGTTTCATGAGCGCATTGCGAACCCTGGAGGCCAGCCTGGACGACGTCTTCGCCAAGAACGCGCCGGCCCTGCCATCGAACGCCAAGAAGATAATCGTCGAATATCTGCCGTATGTAAGTGTGTTCCTGGGAACGCTTACGCTGCTGGCGGCCTGGGGCCTGTACGATGCCGCCCGTACGGTGAATACGCTTATAGATTATGCCGGCTCCTTTGACTCCGTTTATGGCAGCGGCATGGCCGTCAACCACCTTACCGCCACCGTCTGGCTGTCCATCGCCGTCCTGGTAATCGAAGGCCTTCTGTACATAGCGGCCTTCAAACCCGCCAAGGAGCGCAAGAAGTCCGGCTGGGATCTTCTGTTCTATGCCCTGCTGATCAACATGGCGTACGGAATAATCATCACGTTCACCTATTACGGCGGCTTAGGCCGCCTGCTGGGCACGCTCATAGGGTCGGCCGCGGGGCTTTACTTCCTGTTCCAGATCCGCGCCAGCTACAAGGTCCGCTCCACCAAGAAAGCTTCCAGATAACTTATTCGAGCTCGCTGATGCGGTCGTGGTCCAAGCCGTAATAATGGGCTATCTCGTGCCAGAGCGTGTGCTTGATCTCTTCTTTCAACTCGGCCTCGGTCCCCGCCTGGCTGGACAGCGGCAGCTTGAACAGCGTTATCTTGTCGGGCAACAGGCGGTCCGCGCCCTGGCGCTGGCTGAGCGGCGTGCCTTCGTATAGGCCGAGCAGGGTCTGGCCGCCCTGGAGCTCAAGTTTTTCGCGTTGTTCGGGTGTCGGTTCGTCCTCGTAGAGTATGGCTATGTTCTTGATATTTTTAACGTGTTCACCCGGCAATTCCTCCAGCGCCTGGTTGATCAGGCGTTGGAATTCCTCGTCGCTGATATTTATCATCGCATCAACCTTCGAGCCGCAGACGCCTGACGAGCCAATCGCGTGGCAGGATGCTAAGGAACCATCCGGCACGCGGACCGGAATCCTTGCCTATGAGTGCCTTATAGAGCGTGGCGAATAATTCCTTGGGCGCCAGCCCCGTGCTGTCCTTGAAGTCATAGATGGCCCTGTGGAACCAGTCGCCATCGGCATCGTCAGGGGCTTTTACGATCTTATCGGCCAAAGCGGCCATGAATTTCTTCTGGTCTTCATTGAAGACCCCGGGATTGACCTTGTCCTGGAGCTCGAACCTGACCTCTTCCGGCGCCTGTTTTTCCAGCCAAGCGTCTATGAACCTAAGCTCCGCCTTGATGATGTCGGCATCCTCGTTCACCGTCTCGGCATGTTCGGTGCGACGGATTATATCCAAGGTCTTACGGGTATCTTTCAGCGCAGCCTGATAGCTAGCCACCAGGTGCGAGAACGGCACCCGACTGACAGTGGGCCTTTCTATGCCATGCAGGCATAGGCCCAGAAGCTGTTGGTCGGCTCCCGTCTTATCGGGTTTATCAAGCAGCTCACTGAATTCGTCTACCAGGCGCATGAGCGTGGGACCTTCGTCGAAGAACAGCTGTCTGTCCGGCGGATAGCGCATGACGAAGAACCAGACCACTTCGGCCGGCAACATTTCCAGTAGGTCGGCCGCGGTTACGGTATCGCCGGAGCTCTTGCTCATCTTCTTGGTCTGACCGGTGCGCTTGATGTCGTCATATGGCAGGGGTACGGGGGGCTCGGCACCGTAGATTTCCTTGATTATGACCGCGCCGGTATCGTACGAGCCTCCTTTGGTGGCATGGTCACGCCCGAACGGTTCGGCATCTACTTTGAGCAGCCACCATCGGGCCGGCCAATCTATGCGCCAGTTAAGCTTCACCTCGCCGCCGGCATAGCCCGTGCGGCGTTCGCGTCCGTCCCTGTCCTTGAAGACAAGGGTCTTACCGCCGGTATCGATACTTACGAACGGCCTGTTCTTGAGGTATCCGGCTTCTACCACCTGGATCGGTGACCAGTGGTCGTCTACCTTATGCCCGGATATACCTTCCAGGACGTCTTTGATCCTATCCTTGTTATCGAGCGCCTTTTCG
>DASUOD010000083.1:0-2047 GCA_036276795.1 Saccharimonadales bacterium (SeqCode) | reverse complement strand
GCAGGCCGGATTCGTCGAGCAGAAGCGTTATAAGGGTTTGGGCGAGATGGACGCCACGCAGTTGTTCGAGACCACCATGGATCCGGAAAGGCGTGTCCTGGTGCAGGTCCGCGTCGACGATGCCGAAAAGGCCGACACCATCTTCAGCAAGCTGATGGGTACCGAAGTGGAACTGCGCAAAGGTTTCATCCAAGCCAATGCTAAATTCGTTAAGGACCTGGATATATAGACATGGACGATGACCAGATCAACTTGCCGCTGCCTGAAGAGCCGGAAGAACAGCGGCCGGACAACGAGGTCGTTCCGGAACAGACCATGGAAGAGCGCCGAAGAGGCGTCGAACATATAGCTGACATCATTGACTCCGGTCATGCGCGTAGCGTGGAGCGTCGTACGGTAGAGAACGTCATGGAAGACAGCTACCTCCGTTATTCCATGAGCGTCATCATCGACCGCGCCCTGCCGGACGTCCGCGACGGCCTCAAGCCGGTGCACCGCCGCATCCTTTACAGCATGAACGAACAAGGGCTGAGGAGCGGCGCCCGCCACCGCAAGAGTGCCAAGGTCGTCGGTGAGGTCATGGGTAACTATCACCCCCACGGTGATTCCTCCATCTACGACGCCATGGTCCGCATGGCCCAGCCGTGGTCCATGCGCTACACGCTGGTGAACGGGCAGGGCAACTTCGGCTCTATGGACGGCGACCCGCCGGCCGCCATGCGTTACACCGAAGCCAAGATGGCCCGACTGGCCGACGAGACCCTGGCCGACATCGATAAGGAAACCGTGGATTTCCGCGATAACTATGACAGCACCTCGCAGGAACCCGCCGTCCTCCCCGCTAAATTGCCAAACCTGTTGTTGAACGGACAACTGGGTATCGCCGTCGGTATGGCTACCAACATACCTCCCCACAACCTGGGCGAACTCATAGATGCCGAGGTAGCGCTCATAGATAACCCCGATGCCACGCTCGACGACCTGCTTGAACACATAAAAGGTCCCGACTTCCCGACGGGCGGTGTGATATATGGCAAGGAATCCATACGCACGGCCTACGCTACCGGTCGCGGCGGCGTGGTTACCCGCGGCGTGGCCGAAGTCGTGGAAGGCGCGAAAGGCCGCCACCAGATAGTCATCACGGAGATTCCGTACGCGCTCAACAAAGAGACGCTGTTGCTCAAGATAGCCGACCTGGTACGCGACAAGAAGCTACAGGGCATATCCGACCTGCGCGACGAGACGGCCCGCGGCACCGTCCGGATCGTCATCGACCTCAAGAAAGACGCCTACCCCAAGAAGTTATTGAACCAACTTTATAAACTCACCCCTCTGCAGACCAGCTTCCACTTCAACATGATGGCGTTGGTGGACGGTATCCAGCCGCGTGTCATGGGGCTGCAGGACATCATAGCCGAACATATCAAGCACCGCGCATCGGTGGTGCGCCGCCGCACCGTGTTCGAGCTTAAGAAGGCCAAGGAGCGCGCCCATGTGCTGGAAGGCCTGAAGACCGCGCTCGACCACATAGACGAAGTCATAGCCACCATACGGGCCTCCCAGACCACGGACGAGGCCCAGGCCAACCTTATCAAGAGGTTCAAACTTACCGTGATCCAGGCCAAGGCCATCCTGGCCATGCAGCTGCGTACCCTGGCGGGGCTGGAGCGCAAGAAGATCGAAGACGAACTGGCCGAACTCAAAAAGCTTATAGCCGGCTTGGAGGCCATACTGGCCGACGAGAAGAAGGTCCGGAAAATCGTCAAGGACGAGCTTCTGGAGCTCAAGAAACAGTACAACGACGAACGCCGCACCAAGGTCATACCCGGCGAGCTCGGCAAGATGAGCGACGAAGACCTCATAGCCGACGAGCAGGTGGTGGTGACGCTCACGGCCGCCAATTACGTCAAGCGCAGCCGCATAGCCGAATACAAGAAGCAGGGCCGCGGCGGCAAGGGCCGCCGCGGCATGACCACCCGCGAGGAGGACGCTATCGAACACGTCGTATATGCCTCCACGCACGATTTCCTGCTGTTCTTCACGAACA